>JBPEXC010000061.1:0-15469 GCA_052032035.1 Acidimicrobiales bacterium
CACAGGAGTCGGACCTCCCGGGCGAGCCAGTGGTCGGCACCGTCGGATGCGGGGGCGAGCACGGCTTCGGCGGCGACGACGGCGTCGGTGTCGCCGGTGGTCTGCAGCACCCACGTGCCGATCTCGGGTTCGTTGAACCGGAGGTGGAGGATGGCGTCGTCGAGGTCGCGCACAGCGGCCAGCACCCAGGCGTCGCAACCGGCGGCGAGGAGCTCGTCGCCGGTCGTGGGCTGCGGTCCGGTCGGCCCGGCGACCGTGAGGGTCGCGGAACCCTGGCCCCGGTCGATGGTGACGCTCAGCGTGCCGTAGGAGATCTCGTCGGCGCCGATCGTGCGCTCGATCGGCGTGAGGGCGACACCGACGGTGCCGGCCGCGGGGCGGTCCGACGCTGCGGCTCGGGCCGCTGCTCGTTCGGCGACCAGGGCGTCCCAACCGCTCGCCGGGGCGACGGCGTCGACGAGGCGCCAGCTCACGGCGGTGGCGCCTCGCACGCCCTCGTTGCGGGTGGCGAAGGCATCGGCCAGGTCGCGTCGCACGAACCGCTTGTCGACCACGCGGGTGAGTCCGCCGGTGCCGGGCAACACCGCCAGCAGCGGCACCTCGGGGAGCGAGACGGCGGACGACTTGTCGTCGATGAGGAGGATCTCGTCGCAGGCGAGGGCGAGCTCGTAGCCGCCGCCCGCCGCGGTGCCGTTGACCGCCGCGATCCACGTCTGACCAGAGTGCTCGGTCGCCTGCTCGATGCCGTTGCGGGTCTCGTTGGTGAACTTGCAGAAGTTGACCTTGTGGGCGTGCGACGAGCTCGCCAGCATCTGGATGTTGGCCCCGGCGCAGAACACCTTGTCCTGCCCGCCGGTGACCACGACGGCCTTCACGCCGGGGTGCTCGAACCGCAACCGCTGCACCAGATCGTGGAGCTCGATGTCGACGCCGAGGTCGTAGGAGTTGGTCTTCAGCTCGTAGTCGTCGCGCAGGCCGGCGGTCGGCTCGACGTTCATCGTCACCGTGGCAACGTCGCCGTCGACGGCGAGCGTCCAGTGGCGGTACCGGTCGGGCGAGGTGCGGACGTCGACGAAGGGTTCGGTCGGGGTCGTCGTGGTGGGATGCACAGCAGGTCTCCCTCGGGATGCTGGATCGTCATTCTACGGATGACATGCGTCACGTCAAGAAGAGGTGGAATGTTCGGGGATGGGGCGGGCTCACCCGAGCGCCGCGACGACGAGGTCGACCACGGTGTCGGGCGCCTGGTGGTGGAGGAGATGGCCCAGGTCGGGCAGCAGTCGGACCTCGGCGTTGGCGCCGATCGCCTCGCCCGAGGAGGTGGCGTGGAACGGGGTGGCGTACTCGTCCGCGGCGCCTTGGGCCACGAGCGTCGGTCGGGTGATCGCCCCGACGATCGGGCGGATGTCCCAGGTGGCGAACGCCTCCGACACCCAGGCGCCCGACCACGCCTCGAACACCGCAGCCGGGTGCTCGTGGAACCGGGCGAGGGCGTCGATGATCGGCTCGGGCCGCTCCCGCATCCGACGGATCTCGGCGACCGTGACGTCCTCGGTCCAGGTGTGGGCGGCCAGCAGGATCAGTGGGTTGGTGCTGCCGTCCGGGCCTGAGTTGGACGTCTCGGCCGAGTGGATGGCGGCGATCGAACCGCCGTCGGAGTGGCCGACGAGGGCGGCGTCCTCCGCGCCGAGTTCGTGGAGGAGGGCGGCGAGCACCTCGGCCTCGGCGTGGAGCCAGTCGGCCGGCCACGGCCCTTCGGGCACGGGCGTCGAGGTGCCGTGCCCCGCTCGGTCGTAGGCGGCCGCGGTTCGGCCCGTGCGCGCCGCCACCGCTGCCGGCACGTCACGCCACTGTCCGACCGATCCCAGTCCGTCGTGGAGGAACACCACGCTCGGCGCTCCGGGGTCGGTCCCGTCGCCGCTCCAGAGCGAGACGGCGAGGTCGCGATCGTCGATGCGCACCCGCCGATCGTGGCGGGTCGGCGACGACGTGCTTGCGCCGGACTGGTCCCCATTCATACGATGCCCCCATCGCTACTCGTGACGAGACCGTAGACCAAATTCTCGACCACGTCCTCGCTCCGGAGCTCGGCACGGCCCGGGCCGCCGGCGGGTCGGCGTCGAGCGGTGACCTGCTGCTCACGATCATGGGCGAGTTCCTCCTGCCCCACGACGGCTGGGCGTGGACCCAGACCGTGATCGGCCTGCTCGACCAGCTGGGCGTGCGCGACAAGGCAGCCCGTCAGGCGTTGGCTCGCATGCGGGACCGGGGCTGGCTCGCCACCGAACGGGTCGGCCGCCAGACCCGCTGGCGGCTCACCGACCACGCCACCTCGGTCCTCGACGCCGGCGCCGATCGCATCTACGGCTTCGGCCGCTCGACCCGTGCGTGGGACGGCACGTGGTTGCTCCTCTTGGCGTCGGTGCCCGAACCCGAGCGCCACCTCCGCTACCGCATGAACACCGGGCTCAGCTGGGCCGGGTTCGGCTCGATCGGCCCGGGCATGTGGCTGTCGCCCTGGGTGGCCCAGGAGCCGGTGGCGGTCGAGCTGCTCGCCGAGCTCGGCGTGGAAGGCACCACGTTCCACGGCGCGCTCGGCGAGCTCGGCTCCGCGTCCGACCTCGCGGCCCGGGCCTGGGACCTGCCGGCCGTGCGGGCCACCTACGACGACTTCGTCGTTGCCAGCGACGCCCTCGTCGGCGGTCGCTACCGTGGCGTCCACGCCGCCGCCGAGCTCACCTCGCTCGTCCACCGGTGGCGACATGTTCCGTTCTTCGACCCCGACCTGCCAGCCGCCGTGCTGCCGGCGGATTGGCCGGGGTTCTTCGCCGCTCGGCGCTTCGCCGAGCTCCGTGAGATGCTGCTGCCCGACGCCCGGGCCTGGTGGCGAGATCGACAGGCCGAGTTCACCCCGGCCCAGGAGTCCTGAGACTCCCGCCCCTTCGTCTCCGGGGATCGAGACGGCGAGGCGTCGAAACCCAACAACCACGACCACAGCCAACGAGCTGACAACCAAACGACGACAAGGGGACCTGTCATGAAGACCCGAGCTGCTGTGCTCCGCTCGCTCAACGAGCCGTGGAGCGTCGAGGAGATCGAACTCGACCCGCCCAAGAAGGGCGAGGTGCTGGTGAAGATGTTCGCGTCCGGCATGTGCCACTCCGACGAGCACGCCTACGACGGCCACATCGCCGGCCTCGTGCCCGGCCCGCCGATGATCGGCGGCCACGAGGGGAGCGGTGTCGTCCAGGAGGTGGGCGAGGGCGTCGACTGGCTCGAGCCCGGCGACCACGTGATCTTCGGGTTCATCCCGGCCTGTGGCCGGTGCCCGAGTTGCGCGGCGGGCCACTCCAACCTGTGCGACGCCGCCGCCACGTTCACCGAGGGCACCCAGATCCTCGACGGCACCTCGCGCCACCACACCCTCGACGGCCAGGACCTCGGCCTGATGTGCCTGCTCGGCACCTTCGCCGAGCACACGGTCGTCAACGAGGCCAGCGTGATCAAGATCGACAAGGACTGGCCACTCGACAAGGCGTGCCTGCTGGGCTGTGGCGTCGTCACCGGTTGGGGTTCCGCCGTCTACACCGCCGGCGTCGAACCGGGTGACTACGTTGCCGTCGTCGGTGCCGGCGGCATCGGCTCCAACGCGATCCAGGGCGCCAAGATGGCGGGCGCTCGCGTCGTCGCCGCGATCGACCCGGTGTCGTTCAAGCAGGAGAAGGCGATGGAGTTCGGGGCGACCCACACCTACTCCTCGATCGAGGAGGCGATGGAAGGCCTCGGCGAGGCCACGTGGGACCGGGGCTACGACAAGGTGATCATGACGATGGGCACCGGCGACGGCGCCACCCTCGGCCAGGCGTTCCACCTCGGCGGCAAGCGCTCGAAGATCGTGGTCACCAACCTCCACTCCACCGGCGAGGGCACGATCGAGATCCCGGCGATCATGATGACGATGTTCGAGAAGCAGGTGGTCGGCTCGCTGTTCGGGTCGGCCAACATCCGCAAGGACATCCCCCGCCTGTTCGAGCTCTACCTCGCCGGGCAGCTCAACCTCGACGATCTGATCACCAAGACCTACACCCTCGATCAGATCAACGAGGGCTATCAGGCGATGCGCGACGGCGAGAACATCCGCGGCGTCCTGCTCTTCGACTGACGAGCGCCGAGCCGTCTCCCGCCGGCCCCCAGTCGTTGGGGCCACCAGCGGGAGGCGGCCAGCGGCACGAGTGCGGCGGCGTGGACGAGCATCGAGAACATCCACGCCCGCTGCGCTCCTGCTGCGATCGCAGCACCTTCGGCCTCGCCCAGCAGGGCCAGGCCGAGGGCGACGCCGGCGGCGCCGCCGAGCCGACGGGTGAGTTGCACGTAACTGTTGCCGGCGCCGAGCAACTCATCGGGCAGGGCGGCGAGCGCGCCCCCGCTGAGGACGGTGCCGGCCATGGCGCAGCCGATCCCGAACGGCACGACCATCGGGGCATAGGCCACCCAGTAGTCCGACCCGGGCGTCGTGGTGGTCGTCAGCCACGTGAGCGAGACGGTGATCAGGGCGAGGCCGACGACGACCGGGGCGGTCTGGCCGGCCCTGTTGACCAGCCACGCGGCGAGGGGCGAGCCGATCAGCGCCATCACCTGGGTGACGGCGAGGGCGACGCCGATCTCGGCCACCGACCAGCCCCACAGTTCGCGCCCGACGATCGGGGTGGTCAGCCACCACGAGAAGAAGCCCATCTGCTGGAGCACGCCGGAGGTGGAGAAGGCGTTGAACCCGCGGTGGCGGAAGAGGCGCAGGTCGAGGAGGGGGTCGGTCGCCTGGGCGGATCGGCGGACCAGGGCGACGAGCACGGCGATGGCGGCGGTGGCGAGCCCGATCGTCAGCGGCGACCCCCAGCCCCACGATCGGCCTCGAGACAGCACGAGCATCAGGGCACCGAGGGCGGGTGGGGCGAGCAGCAGGCTGGCCCGGTCGAGGCGTCCGGCGTTGGTCTCCCGCTCGGTCTCGACCAGGAGGCGGCGGCCGGCGACGACGGCCAGTACGCCGAGGGGGAGCGTCGCGGCGAACCCCCACCGCCAGCTGCGTTCCACGATGAGGCCGCCGAGGGTGGGGGACACCAGCGCCGCGCTGGCGCCGACCATGCCCCACGCGGCCACCACCTTCGGGGCCATGCTCGGCGCGAACATCGGCAACACCAGCGCCAGAGCGCCGGAGGTGAGCAGGGCGGCGCCCACTCCTTGGGCGGCGCGCGCGGCGAGCAGGAACCAGATGTCGGGGGCGACCGCGGTGAGCGCGCCGCCGACGCAGAACAGGCTGAGGCCCGACAGGAACACGAGCTTGCGGCCCCGCCGGTCGCCGAGTCGGCCGCCGACGAGGAGGAACGACGCCTGGGCGATCAGGAAGATGCCGGCCACCCAACCCATCGTGGTGCGCGACGTGCCGGGGAAGGTGGCCTGGATCTCCGGCAGCGACAGGGCGACGATGCCGGCGTCGAACATGTAGACGAACTGGCTGACCGACGCGACCGCCCCGGCGGCCCACGCCCGTCTCGTACTGCTCGGCGCGCCGGCCATGTCGAACTCCTGAGTTACTGGAGTTCAACTCTAGTTCAGGCAGCGTTTACTAACGACCCAGCTCACCAACGACTCTGCTCACTCATGCAGCCCGATCAGGCGGGTTCGACGATCTCGGTCAGCAGCTCCATCGATCGGATCCAGTCGTCCGCGTTGGTGCGCCACGGGGCCGACACGACGTGGGTGATCCCTGCCGCGGCGTAGGCCTCGGCCTCCTCGGCGATCTGGGCCGGGTCCATGCCCTGGGGGTCCCAGCCGGTGCGGTAGGAGAAGGTGAGCTGAGCGTCAGGCCGCACCTTGGTCGTCCGGATGCGGATGCCGGCGATGATCTCGGCCAACTCGTCGGGCGGGGTGCTGATGGCGTGGAAGCCGTCGCCGCGCAGCGCCGCCCGCTCGTAGGCGGCGGGGCCGCCGCCCCCGACCCAGATCGGGATGTCGTGCGCCGGCTGCGGCTGCACCTTGATGTCGTCGAAGTCGTAGTGGGTGCCGTGGAACGACGCCGGCGAGGTCGACCACACCTCGCGCATGATGTCGATCGCCTCGTCGGTGCGGGCGCCGCGGGTGTGGAAGTCCTGGCCGAGGGCCTCGAACTCGCCCTTCGACCAGCCGACGCCGACCGCGGCGGTCACCCGCCCGCCGCTGAGCGCGTCGAGGCTGGCCAGGCTGTTGGCCAGATGGAGGGGGTGGTACTGCGGGACGACGAGGACGCTCGTGCCGAGTCCGATGCGTTCGGTTGCGGCCGCCGCCCAGCCGAGGGTGAGCAGCGGGTCGAACAGGTAGGGGGACGGGTAGTCCTGGGCGGCGGGCTGGATCAGGTGGTCGCTGACCCACACGTCGGCGAAGCCGAGCTCCTCGGCCCGGATCGCCACCCGTCGGATCGCGTCGGGCGACGCCGCCCGTCCGTACTGGGGAAGATGGATGCCGAGGCGGAGCGAGGTGGCCATGGGGGGAGCCTGCCACGTCCCCGGCGGGCCCACGAATTGTGGAAGACGGTGCTCGGCCCGCCGGTAGGGTGCGCCGAAGTGACGACTGCTCCAGGATTCCGCCCGTTCGACCCGCGGCGGGTGCCCTTCTACTACGGCTGGGTGGTGTTGGTCGTCGGCACCCTCGGCGTGTTGGCCTCGGTGCCGGGGCAGACCGCCGGCGTCAGCGTCTTCACCGATGAACTGATCGCCGTGACCGGACTCGGTCGGGTCGACCTCGCCGTCGCCTACCTGGTCGGGACCGGGAGTTCCGGCCTGATCCTGCCTCGGGCGGGACGGGCGATCGACCGATGGGGGAGCCGGGTGACGGCCTTCGCCGCCGTCGTGGCCTTGTCGGCGACCCTGGTCGGCCTCAGCTTCGTCGGCCCGATGCGCCGACCGGTGGCGTTCGTGGCGCTGAGCATCGGCTTCGGGTGTCTGCGCTTCTCGGGGCAGGGCGTGCTGACCCTGTCGTCGCGCACGATGATCTCGCAGTGGTTCGACCGCAACCGCGGGCTGGTGTCGTCGAGTTCGAACGCGCTGATGAGCTTCGCCTTCGCGTCGAGCCCGGCCTTCCTCTACTGGCTGATCCAGGTCGACGGGTTCCGCACCGCCTGGCGGCTGATGGCCGTCGTGCTGCTGCTCGGCGTCGGCACGCTGATCCTGGTGATGTTCCGCCCCAGCCCCGAGTCGTGCGGCCTCGTCATCGACGGCGGTCCCGCAGTTCCGACGCCCGGGTCCGGAGCGGCCGGCCCGGAGACCGAGCCGACCGTCGTCGGGACCGACGACGACCTCACCCGGGCCGAGGCGGTGCGGCGACGGAGCTTCTGGGCGGTGACCGCGCCGGTCGTCGCCCTGGCCTCCACCGGCACGGCCCTCACGTTCCACATCCTCGACTTCGGTTCGCAGATCGGCGTGGCCGAGGAGCGCATCGTCGGCATCTTCGTGCCGGTGGCCTTCGTGTCGGTGCCGGTGTCGCTCGCCGGCGGGTTCCTCGTCGACCGGCGCTCGCCGCTCGAGCTGGCGGTGATGGCGGCGCTGGCCCAACTCGTCATGTACTTCTCGGTGTGGCGCCTCGCCGATGGTGCGTTCGTCGTGTTGGCGATCGCCGCCTGGGGCCTGGCCCAGGGCTGCTACGCCCCCTTGACCTCGGCCGCCCTGCCCCGGCTGTTCGGGCGACGACACCTCGGCGCGATCGCCGGGCTGCAGATGAGCCTGATGGTCATCGGCTCGGCGGTCGGTCCGGCGCTCTTCGCCGTCGTCGACGCCCAGGTGGGTCGCTACGAGCCGGCGCTGTGGATCTCCGCCGCCCTGCCGGCCGCCGCCCTCGTCCTCGCGCTGTCGGAGCTCCGCTCGTCTTCGCGCTGAGCGAGGGCCGCTTCGGTCAACGGGTCTGACGCCAGCGCGCCAGGTCGCGAGCGAGATGCGCTCGACGGAACCCGCCGCCGGTGAGGAGCCGTCGGAGGTCGGCGGCGCGGTCGAAGTGTTGGACCTGTCGGTGGAAGTAGTTGACGTGTTCGGCGACGGCGAGGAGGGCGATGGCGGTCGTGAGGACGCGCCCGCCGGTGGTGGCGCGATCGGGGAGCCACGTCGAGCAGGCGCCGGCGACCGCCACGGTGGTGAGGAGTCGGGCCGGCCATTCGGCCCGGTCGAGGATCGGGAGGAGGCGCTGCATGCTTGCCGGCTGCCCCTGGAGTTGGAGGAGCTTCGCCCGCCAGTGGAGGCCGCCCAGCAGCAGGAGGACGATGTTGGCGGGAAGGGTGAGCAGGAGGGCGAGCGAGGGCCGGCCGCCAGTGATGAAGCCGTTGATGATCAGGGTGAACGCGGGCACGAGCGCCGCGTTGGCCACCTCGAGTTGCCAGTAGGACGTGAGTCGTTGCTCGAGCTCTCGGCGCACACGAGAGATGGTCGCACGCCGCCGGTCAGTTGGGCCTGAATCGTTGTCATACCCCGTCGTCATGATGGTGGGTATGAACCAATCGGCGGATGGTGAGAGTGATGGCGGCACACGAACAGGCACATGAACAAAGACATGAACCGGCAGGTGAACGGGAGTCTGGCGACGGCTTCTCGCTGTTGGCGACACTGGCGGCCGATGCCGCCGCGCTGTCGGACGAACTCCTGACCAAGGAACTCCTGGCAGCCGAGGAGGATCTGGCGTTCATCGCCGCTCGGCGGGCCGTGCTGCTCGCCGAGGTCTCCAACCGTCACCAGGGCATCCCCACCGAGGGGGCGGTCGGTCCCTTCGCATCGCCGTCGGCTTCGCGGTGGTTGGCGGCGTCGACGAGGCGGTCGCAGCGCTCGGCCGGCGGCGTCGTCAACGACGCCCTCCGCCTGCAGCTCCTGCCGGTGGTCCACGAAGCCTTCCTCAACGCGCAGATCCGAGACCATCACGTCCGGGAGATCCTCACCGCATTCAACAAGGATCGGGACACGGTGATCGCCGCCGAGGACACCATCGTCGAATGGGCGATCACCTACGAGTGGGCCGAGTTCGTCCGACGACTGCGAGCCCTGCTCACGCTGATGGACGACGCCGACCCCGCCGACGAGGCGCTCCGCCGGTTCGAGCGGCGTGGCGTTCGCTTCGTCGACTTCGACGGTCTCGTCACGATGGACGTGTCGACCACGCCCGAGCTCCGGGCGATGTTCGAAGCCGCGATCAACCCGCTCGTCGCGCAACTCCGCGACCAGGACTGGGCGGAGCTCGTGGCCACCTACGGCGACGACGCCTCCTGGGACAAGGCGGTGCGCAACGACACCCAACGCCGCCACGACGCCCTGGTGCAGTTGGTCATCTCGGGTGCCAAGCAGCTCGACCCCGACGGTGCCTTCACCGTGAACGTCGTGATGGACCACGCGACGTTCGAGCGGGAGACCGAGCGTCTCGTGGCATTCGACGAGGGGCAGCCGGAACCGATGGACCTCGACGCTGCGCTGGCGGCCGCCGAGACCTACCGCTGCTCGTCGCTGCGAGGCACGTCACTGGCGTCGAACCTGGCGATGCAGATGGCGATCACGGGCCACATCCGGCGGGTCGTGATCACCGCCCCCGACGCGAAGGTCGACGTCTCGAAGAGCCGCCGCTTCGTGCGAGGGCTCCAGCGGCTCGGCGTGCGAATCTGTCATCCCCGCTGCGTCGAGCCAGGGTGCGACGCCCCGAGCGTCGACTGCGAGATGGACCACGTGCTGCCGAGCTCGCAGGGCGGGCAGACGGAGACGACGAACGCAGCGCCGAGATGTCGATGGTGTCACCGGTGGAAGACGATGAAGGACGTCCTCGGGATCAGCTGACCGGCTTCATCCGCTCCACAGCGTGACGTGCACCTTCGGGCGGAAGCGGCCGATGTTGGCGCCCGATCCGCTGAGCATCGCCTGGGTCGCCCGCGGGGTCGACACGAAACGCAACAGTTCCTCGGCCGGGCCCGGCAGGTTGGTGCCGGCCAGCCCGTACGCGGTCCAGATGCCGTCGAGCATGGCGCCGGCGGCGTCGAGCGTCGCGACGCGCCCGGCCTTCACCTCGGTGCTCACCCGATGGGCGGGCACGAGCGCGATCCCGTGCTCGTTCTGGATCTCGCCGAGCGCGGCCGCATGGGACTGGAACACCAGCTGCCGCTCCTCGGGCACCCCGAACCGCGCGAGGAGCCGGCTGGCCGAGCTCGACGGCGACGTGGCCGAGGGGCCGAGGAACCATCGACTCGAAGCGAGTTCCTCGGCGCCGACCCGACGGTTGGCGAGCGGACTGCGCGGCCCGGTGACCGGCACGATCTGGTAGCGGAGGAAGCCCACCGACCGGATCGACGGCCCGACGCTGACCTTCGGGCCGATCGCCAGATCGACGAGGCGACCCTCGAGCAGGCGGACGAACTCGTCGGCCGGGCGTTCGCTCATCTCCACGTCGAGGTCGCGGGCCCGCTTCGAGAACAGCTCGATCAACCCCGGCGCGGCGTACTCGCCGAACATCGACGACACGGCGATCCGCAGCATGCGGCGCCCGTTCGCCGCCGCCTTCACCTCGGTGATCGTCTGGTCCTGGAGGCCGAGCATCTCGACCGCCCGGCTGGCCAGGCGCATCCCGCCCGGGGTGAACGCCAACCCGCCACTCGACCGGGTGAACAGGGGATCCGACAGTTCCTTCCGGAGCGCCGACAGATTGCTCGACACCGCGGCCTCGCTGATGCCGAGGGCCTCGGCCGCCGCCTTGGACGAACCGAGACGCACGACCTCGGCGTAGGTGCGGAGCTGCGTGGGTGTCACACGTCACACTTCACCCGCAGCGACAAGGGCGCGTCAAGGCCGATCTCGTGCCGCTTAAGTGATCACTTAAGTCGTCCTTGACCATCCGACGTGGCGTTCGTCACAGTCCCCGTGTGCCGGTGACGATCCGGCTCGCTCAAGGGGGATTGGATGCAAGTACCTGCACCGTTCGAATACGAGCGCGCGACCAGCGTCGACCACGCCGTCGCCCTGCTCGACCGACTCGGCGACGAGGCGAGGATCGTGGCCGGCGGCCACTCGCTGCTGCCGATGATGAAACTGCGCCTCGCCAGCCCCGAGTACCTGATCGACATCAACGACCTGGTCGACGAGCTCCAGTACATCACCATCACCGACACCGAGGTCCGCATCGGCGCCCTCACCCGCCACCGTCAGCTCCTCGAGAGCGACGCCCTCGCCGCCGTCTTCCCGATCTTCCGTGACGCCGAGAAGGTGATCGCCGATCCGGTCGTCCGCAACAAGGGCACGCTCGGCGGCTCGCTGTGCCAGGCCGATCCGTCGGAGGACCTGTCGGCCGTGTGCGACGCCCTCGAGGCGAGCTGCGTGATCCGCGGCACCGGCGGCGATCGGGTCGTGTCGATGCACGACTTCCATCGCGGCCCCTACGAGACCGCCGTCGCCGACAACGAGATGCTGACCGAGGTTCGGTTCCCCGTGCGGCCCAACTCCTCGAGCGCCTACCACAAGGTCGAACGCCGAGCCGGCGACTGGGCCGTCGCCTCGGCCGGCGCCGCGGTGACCATGGACGGCGACGTGATCGCCGATGGCCGGGTCGGCCTGTGCGCCGTCGGCCCCAACACCACCAACATCGCCCCGATCTCCGACGCCCTCCGAGGCCAGGCCCCGAGCGAGGAACTCTTCGCCGCCGTCGGCCAGATCGCAGCCGAGAACTGCTCGCCCGCCACCGACACCCGCGGCACCGCCGAATACAAGCGGCACCTCGCCAAGGAACTGACCATCCGATCGCTGCGCAAGGCGGTCGCTCGCATCAACGGGGAGGACGTCTGACATGAACGTGACCATGACCGTCAACGGCGAGGAGGTGACCCGCGACATCGAGCCCCGCATGTTGCTGGTGCACTACCTGCGCGACGTGCTCGGCCTGACCGGCACCCACTGGGGGTGCGACACCTCGAACTGTGGCACCTGCGTGGTGTCGATCGACGGCGAGCCCGTCAAGAGCTGCACCCACCTGGCCGCGATGGCCGGCGGCCACGACGTCCGCACCGTCGAAGGGCTCGAAGGCCCCGACGGCCTCGACCCGGTGCAGGAGGGCTTCGTGCAGTGCCACGGCCTCCAGTGCGGGTTCTGCACCCCCGGCATGATGATCACCGCCCGGGCCCTGCTCGACGACAACCCCGACCCGACCGAGGCCGAGATCCGCGAGGCGATCAGCGGCCAGATCTGCCGTTGCACCGGCTACTCGACCATCGTGCGGTCGATCCAGTGGGCGGCAGCCGCTGAGGCGTCTGCACGTGAGACCGCCGTCGAACTCGCCGGCACCCCCGGAGGTGGAGCATGACCGCAGTGGAGAACCCGCCGAACGCCAACCAGATCCCCACGCCCGACAACAATCTCAACGACGAGAAGCCCTGCGGCTACGGCCGCATGCTGCGCAAGGAGGACCCCCGTCTGGTGCGGGGCCTCGGCCAGTTCTGCGACGACGTCGAGCTGCCCGGCATGCTCCACCTGGCGATCCTGCGGTCGCCGGTGGCCCACGCCAACATCCTGAGCATCGACACCTCGGCCGCCGAGGCCCACCCCAAGGTGAAGGCCGTCATCACCGGCGCCGACCTGGCCGAGCACAACCTGGCGTGGATGCCGACCCTGTCGAACGACGTGCAGGCCGTGCTCGCCACCGACCGCGTGCGGTTCCAGCACCAGGAGGTGGCCTTCGTCGTCGCCGAGGACCGCTACTCGGCCCGTGACGCCCTCGAGCTGATCGACGTCGACTACGAGTACCTCGACCCGGTGGTCGACGTCCGCAAGGCGATGGACCCCGACGCGCCGGTGATCCGCACCGACCTCGAGGGCAAGACCGACAACCACTGCTTCGACTGGGAGACCGGCGACGCCGAGGCCACCCAGGCCGTGTTCGACCGGGCCGACGTGACGGTGACCGAGGAGGTCATCTACCCCCGGGTCCACCCGGCCCCGATGGAGACGTGTGGCTGCGTCGCCGATGTCGAGAAGGTGAGCGGGAAGCTCACCCTGTGGTCGACGACCCAGGCGCCCCACGCCCACCGCACCGTCTACGCGCTGGTGGCGGGTCTGCCCGAACACAAGATCCGGGTGATCGCCCCGGACATCGGCGGCGGCTTCGGCAACAAGGTGCCGATCTACCCCGGCTACGTGTGCGCCATCGTGGCGTCGCTGCTGATCGGCAAGCCCGTGAAGTGGATGGAGGACCGCACCGAGAACCTCGTGTCGACCGGCTTCGCCCGTGACTACGTGATGAAGGGCGAGGTCGCCGCGACCAAGGAGGGCAAGATCCTGGCGGTGCGCACCCACGTGCTCGCCGACCACGGCGCCTTCAACGGCACCGCCGCCCCCCTCAAGTACCCGGCCGGCTTCTTCGGCGTGTTCACCGGCAGCTACGACCTCGAAGCGGCCTACTGCTCGATGGAGGCCGTCTACACCAACAAGGCCCCCGGCGGCGTGGCCTATGCGTGTTCGTTCCGCATCACCGAGGCCGTCTACCTGATCGAGCGCATGGTCGACGTCTTGGCCTACGAGCTCGACATGGATCCGGCCGAGCTGCGGTTGAAGAACTTCATCCAACCCGAGCAGTTCCCCTACGAATCGAAGACGGGCTGGGTCTACGACTCGGGCGACTACGAGCCGACGATGCGCAAGGCCATGGACATGATCGGCTACGACGAGCTGCGTCGCGAGCAGGCCGAGAAGCGGGCTCGTGGTGAGTTGATGGGCATCGGCATCTCGTTCTTCACCGAGGCCGTCGGCGCCGGGCCCCGCAAGGACATGGACATCCTCGGCCTCGGCATGGCCGACGGCTGCGAGCTGCGGGTGCACCCGACCGGCAAGGCCGTGGTGCGGCTGTCGGTCAAGACCCAGGGCCAGGGCCACGAGACGACGTTCGCCCAGATCGTCGCCGAGGAGATCGGCATCCCGCCCGAGGACATCGACGTCGTCCACGGCGACACCGACAACACCCCGTTCGGGCTCGGCACCTACGGGTCGCGCTCCACGCCGGTGTCGGGTGCGGCCGCCGCGCTGGTCGCCCGCAAGGTGCGGGACAAGGCCCAGATCATCGCCTCGGGCATGTTGGAGACCACGGTCGCCGACCTCGAGTGGGACAAGGGCAAGTTCGTCGTCAAGGGCGACCCCGAGAAGTCGGTCAGCATCCAGGACATCGCGATGAAGGCCCACGGCGCCGGCGACCTGCCCGAGGGCCTCGAAGGCGGCCTCGAAGCCCAGATCTGTTACAACCCGTCGAACCTCACCTACCCGTTCGGGGCCTACATCTGCGTCGTCGACGTCGATCCCGGCACCGCCGAGGTGAAGGTGCGACGCTTCGTCGCCGTCGACGACTGCGGCACCCAGATCAACCCGATGATCATCGAGGGCCAGGTGCATGGCGGCCTCGCCGATGGCGTCGGCATGGCCCTGATGGAGATGATCAGCTTCGACGAGGACGGCAACTGCCTCGCCGGGTCGCTGATGGACTACCTGATCCCCACGGCGATGGAGGTGCCCGACTGGGAGACCGGCCACACGGTCACCCCGTCGCCCCACCACCCGATCGGGGCCAAGGGCATCGGCGAGTCGGCCACGGTCGGCTCCCCGCCCGCCGTGGTCAATGCCGTCGTCGACGCCCTCAAGCCCTTCGGCATCCGGCACGCCGACATGCCCCTCACGCCCAGCCGGGTGTGGGAGACCATGCAGGGTCGGCACGTCGCCCCGATCTGAGGAGCGGCCGGTGCGAGGTGTGCACGATCGAGTCCACCGACGGCTGTCGGAACTCATCGACGACCGCCGCCCCTTCGTCCAGGCGACCGTCGTGCGGGCCCAGTGCCCCACGTCGGCTCGCCCGGGCGACTCGGCGGTGATCCTTCCCGACGGCACGATCGAAGGGTTCGTCGGCGGGCAGTGCGCCGAGGGATCGGTGCGCACCGCCGCGCTCGAGGTGTTGGCGAGTCAGGACCCCAAGCTGTTGCGGATCCTGCCGGCCCCCGACGCCGAGGGTGAGACGTTCCCCGAGGTCGACGGGGCCGACACCGTCGTCAACCCGTGTCTGAGCGGGGGCGCGCTCGAGATCTTCCTCGAGCCCCACGTGCCCGCGCCCCGGCTCGTGTTGGCCGGGGTGACCCCGATCGTCGACGCCATCGCGGAGTTCGCTCCCGCCCTCGGGTTCGACGTGGTGAAGGGGCCGGCCGACAGCGTCGGCGCCGGTGACGCCGTCGACCCGGCCGGGGCGTTGGCGGTGATCGTGGCCAGCCACGGGCGCGACGAGGACACCGCCATCCGGGCCGCCCTCGACGCCGGCGTCCCCTTCGTCGGGTTGGTGGCCAGCCCCCGGCGCGCCGCCGTGGTGCTCGACGCCCTCGAGCTGTCGTGCTGCGAACGCCCACGGGTCCACGCCCCGGTCGGCCTCGACATCGGGGCCCGCACCGCCGAGGAGATCGCCCTGTCGATCC
>JBPEXC010000062.1:0-1981 GCA_052032035.1 Acidimicrobiales bacterium
CTGGGACGTGTTCGCCGACCCCGAGGGCAACGAGTTCTGCATCCTGTCGTCCCGCGACGACTGAGCCGACCGCGAGCGCTGCGACGCCTGCGACGGCTGCGGGGCGACCCTCAGAAGGGTCGGTCGCCGACGATCGTGATGCGCTCCATCACCCGCCGGTTGGGGAAGTAGTCGGAGCTGGCGTAGTGCTGGGTCGAGCGGTTGTCCCAGAACACGACGTCGCCGGCGTTCCACCGCACCCGACACTGGAACTCGGGGAACATCGCCCGCGAGTAGAGGTACTCGAGCAGGGCTGCGCTCTCCGCCTCCCCGAGGCCGACGACCCGCTCGGTGAAGGCCCGGTTGACGAACAGCGTCCTACGGCCCGTCTCGGGATGGGTCCGCACGATCGGGTGTTCCTGGGCCGGGAAGTCGGGACGCAGCGCGTCTCGCACCTCGGGGTCCATACGCCGACCGAAGGTGCGCATCCAGTCGTGGACCGCCACCTTGCCCTCGAGGTAGCGCTTCATGTCGTCGGGCAGGTTGTCGTAGGCGGCACCCATGTCGGCCCACAGGGTGTCGCCGCCGACCTCGGGCACCTCGACCGCCCGCAGGATCGACCCGAGCGACGGGCACGCCCGCCAGGTGACGTCGCTGTGCCAGCCGTTCTCGTAGCCGCCGGCCTTGTCGTCCTTCTCGAGCCGCAACACCTCGACCTCGTCGGGCTGCTCGCCGAGGGTGCGGGCGAAGGGGTGGTTCTCGAGCGCACCCCAACGGGCGGCGAAGTCGCGGTGCTGCTCGGCGGTGATGTCCTGGCCCCGGAACACCAGCACCTTCCACTCGAGCAGCGCCCGGTTCAGCTCGGCGAACAGTTCGTCGTCGACCGGCGCACCGAGATCGACGCCGTCGATCTCCGCGCCGATCACCGGGGCGATCGGCCGCACCGTGAAGCGGCGGTAGTCGGTGGGCTGCCAGTCGTCGGTCGTGAGCCGCAGGTCGCGCGGCCCGACGGGGAAGGGCCCCTTCGGCCCGACGAGGCCGGTGAGGTCGAGATCGGGCTGCGTGGCGGTCGTGGCCAGTTCGGTGGCGGTCGGTTCGGTCGTGGTCATGGCGTGGATCCTCGATCCGGGCTGGTCGTGCAGGGCTGGACGGTGGGGGCGAGCAACAGGGCGGTGGTGGTGGCGACGAGGTCGTCGGTGAGGCGATCGGCGGCCAGGTGGGGCCGGTCGCGGTCGCGGGCCCACTCCCAGGCGGCGACCGCGGCGATCACGCTGTCGTGGAGCAGGTCGAGGCGATGGCGGCGAAGGTCGCGGGGCAACTCGGCGAGGGCGTCGCGCAGTCGGGCGACGGTGGCGGTGAGGCCGCGAGTGACCTCGAGTTCGCCGCTCACCTCGACCGCCAAGGGCTGCCATCGGCAGGTGGCGAGGAACCGCCCGTACCAGCCGGCCGAGGCGGCGACCTCGTCGACCAGGGGCTCGACGACGATCCGCACGAGATCGGCCAGGTCGGGACCTGCGGCAGCCTGGAGGTCGAGCAGCATCGCCACCCGGCGGGCGTCGATACGGGTCATGTGCGAGCGATAGACGGCGGCGACGAGGCCACGCCGATCCCCGAAGTGGTACTGGACCGCGGAGTTGTTGCGTTGCCCGGCGGCCGCTGCGACGTCGCGGAGGGAGACGCCGTGGATGCCGTGTTCGGCGAACAGCCGCTCGGCGGCCACGACGAGGGCGTGTTGCGCCTCGACTCCCCTGGTGCTCACGATCGGCACGCTACGACCCCGGTGAACCGCGATCAAGTCAGTTGTCTTAGAAGTGTCAGCTACTCGACTTATTCAGGCGCCGCCGCCGGAGAGGGCGAGTTCCTGGCCCGAGACGAAGCCGGCGGCGTCGCTGAGGAGGTAGACGATCGTGGCCGCCACCTCGTCGACCGACCCGTAGCGCCCGAGGGGCACCGAGCCGACCATCTGGGCCGCCACCGTCTCGGGGTCGTCGCCGTAGTAGGG
>JBPEXC010000063.1:0-9956 GCA_052032035.1 Acidimicrobiales bacterium
GGGTGCCGGTGCCGGCGATGGTGGTGATGATGCCGGTGTCGGGGTCGATGTGGCGGATGCGGTGGTTGTAGGCGTCGGCGATGTAGAGGTTGCCGTCGTTGTCGACCGCGACGCCGAACGGTCTGTTGAGGGTGGCGTTGGCGGCGGGGCCGTTGTCTCCGCTGTAGCTAGCGCTGTCGTTGCCGGCGATGGTGGTGATGGGTTCGTTGCCGGTGAAGTTCGCGCTGGCAGGCGTGGCGCTGATGAGCGTGGCGAGCAACGCGGCGACGGTCGCGACGATGCTGGCGCGTCGACGTTGACGCGTCGGGAACGACTGACTGGACATGAGGGTCTCCCTCCGGGGCGAAGATCGGGCTGCGGGTGCGGGCCCGATCACTGCAGGAGGTCGGTTGCAGTCGTCGGGGAATGAGCATCCGGCCGCAAGGCGACACGACGTCGGGACGCGACGAGGCCCCGCACTCACGTGCGGGGCCCCTGTCGGTGATCTGGGCGACCGCAGTGGGTCGCAGGCGTCGCTACGCCTTCTGGCCCGCCAGACGGCGGTTCTTCACCTTCGACTTGATGTAGTCACGGTTCATGTAGGCGATGAAGTCGAGGCTGATTTCCTTCGGACACGCCTCGGAGCACTCGCCGTGGTTGGTGCACGAGCCGAAGAACTGCTCCATCGTCTCCACCATCGCCTCGGTCCGCTTGTAGCGCTCGGGCTGGCCCTGGGGCAGCGAGTTGAGGTGCCACAGCTTGGCCGAGGTGAACAGCTGGCCGGCCGAGTTGGGGCAGGCCGCCACACACGCACCGCAACCGATGCAGGCCGCGGCGTCCATCGAGGAGTCGGCGGCCTCCTTCGGGATCGGGGTCTCGTTGGCGTCGGCCGCGGTGCCGGTCGGGGCGGTGATGAAGCCGCCGGCGGCGATGATCGCGTCGAGCGGCGAGCGGTCGACCACGAGGTCCTTCACCACCGGGAAGGCGGTGGCTCGCCAGGGCTCGATGGCGATCGTGTCGCCGTCGTTGAACTTGCGCATGTGGAGCTGGCACACGGCGGTGCCCTTCTCCTGGCCGTGGGCCCGGCCGTTGATCATCACGCCGCACGTGCCGCAGATGCCCTCACGGCAGTCGTGGGGGAACTCGATCGGCACCTTGCCGGCCTCGATCAGTTCCTCGTTGACCACGTCGAGCATCTCGAGGAACGAGGCGTCGTCCGGGATGTTGCGGGCCTGGTAGGTCTCGAAGCGGCCGGGGGCGGTCGGGCCGTCCTGGCGCCAGACCTGGAGGGTGAGGTTCAGGGTTTGACTCATCGTTGGTCTCGCTTCCGGCCTACTTGTAGGACCGCTGGGTCAGCTTCACGTTCTCGAAGATCAGGTCCTCGACGTGCTTGGTCTGCGGGGTGTTCTCGTCGTTCCACGCCCACGCCGACACGTTGGCGAAGTTCTCGTCGTCGCGCAGCGCCTCCCCCTCGGGGGTCTGGGACTCGGCCCGGAAGTGGCCGCCGCAGCTCTCGGTGCGGTCGAGGGCGTCGCGAGCCATCAGCTCGCCGAGTTCGAAGAAGTCGGCCACACGACCGGCCTTCTCGAGCGATGTGTTGAGGCTCTCGTTGGTGCCGAGCACCCGGAGGTCCTTCCAGAACTCCTCACGCAGGGCCCGGATCTCGCCGATCGCCTTCTCGAGGCCCTCGGCGGTGCGTTCCATGCCGATGTACTCCCACACGAGCTTGCCGAGCTCACGGTGGAAGTGGTCGGGCGACTTGGTGCCGCCGATCGACAGGAACTTCGCGATGCGACCCTTCACGTCGGCGACCACCTCGGTGAACGCCGGGTCGTCGGTCGGGACCGGGTCACTACCGAGCTTGTCGGCGAGGTAGTCGTTGATCGTGGCCGGCAGCACGAAGTAGCCGTCGGCCAGGCCCTGCATCAGGGCCGAGGCGCCGAGGCGGTTGGCGCCGTGGTCGCTGAAGTTGGCCTCGCCCGTGGCGTAGAGGCCCGGGATCGTGGTCATCAGGTTGTAGTCGACCCAGAGGCCACCCATCGTGTAGTGGGTGGCGGGGTAGATGCG
This sequence comes from Acidimicrobiales bacterium, assembly GCA_052032035.1. Taxonomy (GTDB): domain Bacteria; phylum Actinomycetota; class Acidimicrobiia; order Acidimicrobiales; family SZUA-35; genus JAWSVN01. The sequence continues at coordinate 2,047 of JBPEXC010000063.1, forward strand.
CATCGGGACCTCGTAGGGGTCCTCGCCCGTGATGCGCTCGTACATCTGGAACAGGTTCCCGTAGCGGGCCTCGATGGCGTCGCGGCCGTCACGGTTGATCGCATCGGAGAAGTCGAGGTAGACGCCGTTCTTGAGCGGACCGACACCCAGACCCTGGTCGACGACGGTCTTGGCGTTGCGGGACGCGACGTCGCGCGGGACGAGGTTGCCGAAGGCGGGGTACTTCTCCTCGAGGTAGTAGTAGCGCTCCGACTCGGGGATCTGGTGGGCGGGCCGGGTCTCGTCGTGGTTGCGAGGCACCCAGATCCGGCCGTCGTTGCGGAGCGACTCCGACATCAGGGTCAGCTTCGACTGGAACTCGTCGGCGGCCGGGATGCAGGTCGGGTGGATCTGCGTGTAGCACGGGTTGGCGAAGTAGGCGCCCTTGCGGTGCGCCCGCCAGGCGGCGGTCACGTTGCACGCCATCGCGTTGGTGCTCAGGTAGAACACGTTGCCGTAGCCGCCGGTGGCGAGCACGACCGCATGGGCCGAGTGGCTCTCGATGGCGCCGGTCACCAGGTCGCGGGTGACGATGCCGACGGCCTCGCCGTCCTTCACCACCACGTCGAGCATCTCGGTGCGGGTGTGGAGCTTCACCTTGCCGGCGGCGACCTGTCCCATCATCTGCTGGTAGGCGCCGAGCAGGAGCTGCTGACCGGTCTGGCCGCGGGCGTAGAAGGTGCGGGAGACCTGGGCGCCACCGAAGGACCGGTTGGCGAGGAGGCCGCCGTACTCACGGGCGAACGGCACGCCCTGGGCGGCCATCTGGTCGATGATGTCGACCGACACCTGGGCGAGGCGGTAGGTGTTGGCCTCACGGCCGCGGTAGTCGCCGCCCTTGATGGTGTCGTAGAAGAGTCGCCACACCGAGTCGCCGTCGTTGCGGTAGTTCTTGGCGGCGTTGATGCCGCCCTGGGCGGCGATCGAGTGGGCTCGTCGGGGCGTGTCGTGGAAGGTGAACGCCTCGACGTTGTAGCCGAGCTCGCCGAGCGTGGCGGCGGCCGAGGCGCCGGCGAGGCCGGTGCCGACGACGATGATCTTGAACTTCCGCTTGTTGGCCGGGTTCACCAGCTTGGAGGAGAACTTGTGGTTGTCCCACTTGTCGGCGAGTGGGCCCTCGGGGATCTTGGAGTCGGGGAGCATGCTGGGTCCTGTCAGTCGACGATGCCGGCGAGGATCGAGATCGGGAAGCTGATGTTGCCCACGAGGATCAACAGGGCGAAGCCGCCGGCGAAGCCCCTGCGGAGGCTGTTGTATCTCGGGTTGTTGATGCCCAGGCTCTGGAACATCGACCAGGCACCGTGGAAGATGTGGATCGCCAACACGACGTTGGCGGCGATGTAGACGAGCGCCACGATCGGGTTCGACATCGACCCGACGAGGTTGTTGTGGACCTCGCCACGCTCCCAGTCGTACCAGGGCATCCAACCCCAGGTGAGATCGGCCAGGTGGAAGAAGAGGTAGAGCAGCACGATGATGCCGGTGAAGCGCATCGTGCGGGAGGCGAAGTTGGCGGCCAGCCAGTCGCGCTTGGAGGCGTACGCGGTGTTCGACTGCACGTTCATGCGGGTGAGCGTGAGCGCCGAGTGGATGTGGAGGCCGAAGGCGGCGATCAGGCCGAGACGCAGGCCCCACAGGGCGTACGTGCGGGGCAGCAGCGGCGTGAGCATGTCGCGCAGGAACTCGCCGTAGATGTCGATGTCGTAGTCGGCGACGTACTCACCCTCGTGGTTGAGATGCTCGACGGTGCCGATGTAGAGCTTCAGGTTGCCGATCATGTGGAACAGCACGAAGCCGAGCAGCATGATGCCGGTGATCGCCATCACCCACTTCTTGCCCACCGCCGTCTGGTAGAGGTTCAAGGGGAACGGCAAATCCTTCGCCTTGGACCGGACGGGTTTGTCGCCGGACACTGTCCGGCTCATGGTCGGTGCGGCCACCGTGACCTCCATTGTTCGCACTCGCAGTCCACGGAGCGGCGTTCGCTCGTGTGGCCCGTCGATGACGGGAGCGAGGGGCGGGAAATGCAGCCGCGACACCCTTCAGGGCAGCAGGGCTGCTAGGGGACGATAGTCGCACCCCCACCGGGCGGCTCAACCGCCGAGGACGTGTCGATCGTCACGTCTGGTTCGGTTGGTCGCGTGTTCCCGGTCAGGGGGTCGAGGTGGGACTGAGCGTCTCCGCGGGCGGGATGATCACCGTCTGATAGCGGTTGGTGGCCACCCGATCGCCGGCGACCAGCTCGAGGTCGATCGTGAGGGTGCCGTGTCCCTCGGGCACCTCGACGGTGAAGGTGCCGACGAACGCACAGCTGTCGGCGCCGAGGTCGCCCTCCCAGCTCTGGTCCCAGCTCCACGCGTCGGTCGTGGCCCGGGCCGTCACCTTCGTCGGGCCGAGCTCGCGGGGGAGGTCGCTCACCACGTGGACGTCGAGCTCGAGCACCGAGCCGGTCGTGGTGATGTCGGGTGGCGTGTCGGCCACCACGATCACCGGTCGGCAGGCGTCGACCAGGGCGTCGAACGCCGGCTTGCGTCGCCGTTCGTGGTCGAGCACGCCGAAGCCGCCCTCGGGGTCGGCGTCGGCGAGCGCCATCAGGCAGAAGCCGGTGGCCGGCCGGTACTTGAGGCGGCGGATCGTCTCGATGTGGCTGCGGATCAGGTCGGCCTGGTAGGCGCGGGTGGCCAGCGCCCACGACTCGCCGTCCGCGTAGGCCCGGCGCGGCAGGTACCGCTCGAACGCGCCGGTCTCGGCGCCGTGCCACGTCGGCTCGTCGGGTCCCCAGTCGCGCACCGGCACCGACTGGGACCCGAAACCGCCGAGGAAGCCGCCGAGCCGCGGCCACTGCCGGATCACGTCGCCGAGATCGGTGTGGTAGCCGGCGTGCCAGCCGAGCCACAGGTGGGCGTCGCTGCCGCCGAGGTCGGTGAGCATCGGCAGGCTGCCCGACCGGGTGATCACCGAGCGCGACGGGTCGGCCGCCCGGAGCTCGCGACGGATCAGCGGGTCGAGCACCGATCGGTTCCAGCTCGGGAGCAGGTGGCGGCCGAGCGACCTGGTGATCGTCGGCAGGTCGTCGGGGCCGTCCGGGGGCTCGGGGATCGCCCCGTCGTTCGGCTCGTCGTGGGCGCACCACACGGCGATGCTCGGATGGTGGCCGAGGAGGTCGACGACCTCGCGGGCGATCGCTCGGGCGACCCCGCGGGTCGAGGTGGCGTAGCCGCCGACGAGGGGCAGGTCCTGCCACACGAGCAGCCCGAGCCGGTCGGCCTCGGCGTAGAGGGCGGGCGGGGCCACGTGGCCGTGGACCCGCACCAGGTCGAGACCGGCCCCGGCGACCGCCCCGAGGTCGGCCCGCACGTCGTCGTCGCTCACCTCGGCGAGGAAGGCGTGCTGCGGGCCGAGGGCCACGCCCTTCACGAACAGGCGCCGGCCGTTCACCTCCCAGCCGGACGGGGAGACCTTCACGTCGCGCAGTCCGAGCCGCCACGAGCGACGGTCCGACGCCGAGGCGTCGCCCTCACCCGACAGCTGCACGGCCAGCGAGACCTCGTAGAGCGGTTGGTCGCCGAGCGACGCCGGCCACCACCGTTCGGGGTCGGCCACGTCGGTGTCCCACTCGAGCCGGTTCTCGCCGGTCGCCACCTCGTGGCGGGTGGTCCCACCGCCGGCGACCTCGCCGTCGGGGCCGGTGACCGACACGTGGAGCTGCACCTCGCCGTCCGCTGCGGCGTCGAGCACGACCCGGTGCCGCAGGACGGCCAGGGCCTCGTCGGCGGAGCGGCAGACGGTGCGGGCGTGGCGGATGGCCACCGGGCCGGTGGTGGCGAGGCGGACCGGCCGCCAGATGCCGCCGGGGCACGGGGCCGGGGCGAGCGGGCCGGTCTGGAGCGACCCGGTCAGCGAGCGCTTCGAGCGACCGGCCTGCTGATCGGGGGCCGACACCTCCACACACAGGACATGGTCGGGGGCGTGGGCGGCCGCATCGGCGAGGATCTCGGTGACGTCGAAGCGGTGGGTGGCGAAGTAGGCGGTGGTCGTGCCGACGTAGTGGCCGTCGAGCCACACGTCGCTCTGGGCGGTCACGCCCTCGAGCACGAGCCATCGCCGCTCCCCGTCGCGCAGCGGGGTGAGTTCGTCGTCGTCGAACCGGCGGCGGTAGAGGAGCGGGCCGGTGGTGTCGGCGAAGGTCGGATCCTGGGCCCAGTGGCCGGGCACCGCCAGCTGGTGCCAGTCGCCGTCGTCGAGGTCGGGGTCGGCGCCCGCCCGGGTGAGGGCAGCGTCGAGCAGCGCCACTCGCCACAGGCCGGACAGATCCACGGCGTCGACATTACCGGGGTGGCGACCCCGGACGCGGACGAACCGGCGCCCCGCAGCGCCGGTTCGTCGTTCCCCTCCGTCAGCGACGAACGGGAGGAAGGTCGAGGAGAGGGAGCGGGGAGGAGCTCCCGGATGGATCAGCCGTGGACGGCGGCCCGGTACTCGGCCGAGTCGGAGAAGAACAGGATGATCTCGCCCCGGGTCAGGTCGGTGGCGAGGCGGTTCTCCCAGTAGGCCTTCCCGGAGGCGTCCGGCAGGCGGCCCAGCACCGACTGGTAGATGAAGTCGACCCACTCGCCGTCGGTGGCGTTGGTCCACATGTCGCCGTAGCGGTCGACGAACTCGGGCGAGGTGGCGAAGAACTCGACGGTCTGGGCGTTGGTCCAGCCGCCGTTGGTCCGGGCGTCGATCCAGAACTCGTAGCCCTGGGCATCGGGGGCACGACCCAGCAGCGCCGAATAGGCACGGATCACGAAGCCCTCGACCGAGTCGGCCTCGGCGTCACGGTAGGTCGGCGGCAGGTTGATGCCGTCGAAGTCGAGCGAACCACAGGCCGCGGGAAGCGTGGCCTCCTCGGGGACGCTCGGGTCCAGCGTGCTGTCGGGCCCGTTGTAGGTGCCGCTCTCGTCGAGATCCACACCGTGGACGACGACCTGGAGGTTGCCGAGGTAGGTGGCGACGTCGCCCTCGACGTCGATCACCCGGGTGTAGGTGTAGGAGCCGTCGGAGGTGACCGGGAAGCGGTCGACGGCCAGGGCCGAGTCGGCGCTCGTGTCGCCCTCGGTCGTCAGCGAGGCCTGGATGCCGCCGTAGAAGGGGATGCCTTCGATGACCGTGATCTTGCCGTCCTCGTTCGTGTCGGCGTCCGGGGTCGGACAGGTGTTGGCCTCCATCAGCATCCCGTGGAAGTGCTGGGCATGGGGGAGGTCGCTGGCGACACCGCTCACCTCGAGGGTGATGGCGACGCGGTTGCCCGACAGCACATCCGCGTCGATCGTGCCGGTGACGCCCGAGCCGTTGAGCTCGGAGAGCGTGCCGCTGTAGCCCTCGTAGAAGTCGTCGCCATGAGCGGCGGAGGCGGGCGAGGAGAGGCCGAGGGTGGCGCCGGCGAGGCCGAGGCCGGCGATGGCGGCGCCGACACGACGGCTGCGGGAGGACCCGGTGGACGAGTCGCGATCGCTGGAGGAATCACGGAGGGTGGGGAGGGAGAGCATGGAACTCCTTGTGTCGAGGGTGGGTGTGGCCCGGATCGGGCCGAAGCGTTCTTGTGGGCGCTGCTTCGAGGGGCGCCGTCGGTGGTGCTTCGGAGCCACGGCGCGCACGGATTGGTCGGATTCGAGATTCCTCTCGGTCCTCGGCCGGTGGCCCGGGTGCGCCCCGGACGGGCGGGCGAACTAACGTCGGCCCATGGACGACCGACCAGGCACTCTCGGGGGACTCAAGGCGGCGGGATGGGAATCCCGCTCGGTCAAGGAGGAGATCCGCGGCAACGCCGTGGCCCGGATGCGGGCCGGCGAGAACCTCTTCCCCGGCGTGCAGGGCTACGAGGACACGGTTCTGCCCCAGCTCGAGCACGCGATCCTCGCCGGCCACGACGTGGTCCTGCTCGGCGAGCGAGGCCAGGCCAAGACCCGCATCATCCGCTCGCTCACCGGCCTCCTCGACGAGTGGATGCCGATCGTGGCCGGCTCGGAGATCAACGACGACCCCTACCACCCGGTGTCGCGCCATGCGAAGGAGGTCGTGGCCGAACAGGGCGACGACACCCCGATCGCGTGGGTGCATCGCGACGACCGCTTCGGTGAGAAGCTCGCCACGCCCGACACCTCGATCGCCGACCTGATCGGCGAGGTCGACCCGATCAAGGTGGCCGAGGGGCGCTACCTCAGCGACGAACTCACCCTCCACTACGGCCTGGTGCCCCGCACCAACCGTGGCGTCTTCGCCATCAACGAGCTGCCCGACCTCGCCGAGCGGATCCAGGTGGGCCTGCTCAACATCCTCGAGGAGCGCGACGTGCAGGTGCGCGGCTTCAAGGTGCGTCTCCCGATCGACGTGATGCTCGTCGCCTCGGCCAACCCCGAGGACTACACCAACCGCGGTCGCATGATCACCCCGCTGAAGGACCGCTTCGGCGCCCAGATCCGCACGCACTACCCGCTCGAGATCGACACCGAGGTCGGCATCGCCTTCCAGGAGGCGGTGCTCCACGACGACGTGATCGTGCCCCAGTTCATGGCCGAGCTGATCGCCACGTTCTCCCATCTCGCCCGCGGCTCGAGCCACGTCAACCAGCGCTCCGGCGTGTCGGTGCGGCTCACCGTGTCGAACCTCGAGACCCTGGCGGCGGCGGCCACCCGTCGCTCCCTGCGCCACGGCGAGGAGGCGGTGGTGCCCCGCGTGTGCGACCTCGACGCACTGATCGCGTCGAGCGCCGGCAAGATCGAGGTCGAGTCGCTGGAGGAGGGCCGCGACGCCGAGGTGATCGATCACCTCCTGCGGTCGGCCGTCCTCACGATCTTCAAGGAGAAGGTGACCGGCGAGGGCATCCGCCAGGTCGTCGACGCCTTCGACGAGGAGCTCGTCGCCTCCACGGGCGACGACGTGCCCCTCGACGACTACGACCAGCTCCTCGCCGACGTGCCGGCGCTGGCCGGCCCGGTGGCGGCCCTGCTCGGTGACGATGCCGACGGTGTGTCCGGTGCGGAGGGCAAGGCGCTGCGGGCGTCTGCGATCGAGCTCATCCTCGAGGGTCTCCACCTCTCGAAGCGGCTGAACAAGGACGCCTCGGGCACGCGCTCGAGCTATCGCGGCCGGCTCTAGCCGACGTCGGGATGAGCGACGCCGAACGGCGCAAGTGGGACGGCAAGTACGCCTCCGGCGCCTACCAGCCCCGCTCGGCGGCGTCGCCGTTCCTCGAGTCCTGGCTCGCCGAGCTGCGGCCGCCCGTCGACGGGCGCGCCCTCGACCTGGCGTGCGGGGCCGGGCGCAACGCGCTGGCGGTGGCCGCTGCCGGCTACCGGGTCGACGCCGTCGACATCTCCGAGGTCGCCCTCGACATGGGGCGAGCCGAGGCCGAGCGTCGCGGCCTCTCGCTCGACTGGTCGGCTCGTGACCTCGACGAATGGGTGCCGCCCGCCGGGGCCTACGACCTGATCACCGTGTTCCGCTACCGGAACCGACGACTCTGGCCCCGGCTCGTCGACGCCCTCGCGCCCGACGGGTGGCTGATCGTCGAGCACCACCTCCGCACCGCGGCGCCGGTCGACGGGCCCCCGTCGAACGAGTTCCGGATCGAACCCGGCGAGTTCCTCGACGCGTTCGGAGCGCTTCGCGTCGTGCACTACAGCGAGGCGAGCGGCACCGAGGTCGACGAACGCTCCGGCGACGAGTGGACCTTCGCCCTCGCCCGGATCGTCGCCTGCAAGGGCGACCCCGCGACCTCCGGCCCCGCACTCCTCGCCACCCCCTGACCCGCCGCCCGCCTGCCGGCTCCTCGGCCCTCGGCTCGCTGTGGGCGGTTCTTTGGTGCCGATGTCCCGTGCTCCGTGGGT
>JBPEXC010000064.1:0-3034 GCA_052032035.1 Acidimicrobiales bacterium
CCCGGCGTCGACCACCATCGTGGCCACGGGTTCGGCCGCCATCAGATCGGCGCCGACACCCTTCGGGAGCACGATGACGGTGAGCTGCTCACGACGGAAGCGACGGATCAGCACCTCGCGCCACGATGTGACCGCCGGCCCGAACAGGCCCTTCACCACGATCGGCTCGGGCCGATCGACCAGCGGCGAGCCCGGGTCGTCGACGTGGATGACCGGGTCGAGTTCGTCGAGGAGGGCGTCGACGAACGCTTCGGAATCGAAGTCGGGGCGCGTCTCGACCACGACCAGCCCACGGTGCGCGGCGCACCGGCGGAGGAGGGTCTGCCGGGACAGCATCGTCACAGCCTATGCGATCGGCGCTGGGCGAACCTGTGGCGTTGCAGATCACCCGGTACCGACGTGGTACCCCCGTCACCGATCGTGGTCAGTGTTCCCCCCACTCCACCGACAGACAGGAGTCGGCCACATGATCCGCGCCCCGCACCAGACTCGCTTCAGCGCCCTCGTTTCCGGTATCCGCCCGAGCATCGCCTCGCTCCCCGGCGACCCGAGCGTCGGCTACATCCCCGCCGCCAACCTGACCACCCTCGCGATCGAGGCGTGGCGCATGGGCCTCGAGACCCTCGCCACCGGCCTCACCGAAACGATCGAACCGACGATGGGCGAGAGCTGGCTCCTCGAGTGGGTCGGTCGCGAGCTCGACCGCGACGCCACCCGCTGGGACGACTCGTCGTCGGTGCTCGAGGAGCTGGCGATCAGCATCGGCCCCGCCTCCGCCGGCCCCGAGGCCGCGGTGTTCACCGCCCGCTTCTGGGAGCAGTGGCAGAAGAACCTCGACGCCCTGATCGAGCGCGTCGAGGCCCGCCGCACCTTCCACTCCGACGACACCGAGGAACTCTGGCTGGCCTGCCGGGCCTACGCCGGCGCCCTCTACGCCCCCGTCGGCCTGCTCGACCGCCTCGACCACCTGGCCGCCCTGGAGACCGATCGGTGCCCGGGCCGCCCGTACCGTTCGCTCGCCTCGTCGGTCGAGCGGGTGCAGATCGGCGCGATCCTCGCCGCCGGCGCCTCGCAGGACCAGACGTGCACCGCGATGGAGCGCCGGGTGTTCAACCCCGACCTTCCCGTCGCCCGCTGCACCGCCAAGCGCGACGGCGCACGACGCATCAGCCTGGGCCGTCACCACTGATCCCTCCGCCGACGCCTCGGGCCCCCGACGCGTCGCTCCCGGGACCGCACGGGGTTACAATCCCCCACTCCTGGAGAGGTGACAGAGTTAGGCCGATTGTGCCTCCCTGCTAAGGAGGTGTGGGTTCACGCCCACCGTGGGTTCAAATCCCACCCTCTCCGCTTCGATCCGAGCCCACGCCCCGTGCGTGGGCTCGGTCGCGTTCGTCCCCCGACCTGGAGGTCCGCACCCCGAGGTCACCGGGCAGCTCTGTCGTTGCAGGCACGGCCTCATAGCCGCCCGGCGCGGACCGAATCTCCTCTCCGTGCACGGACTCGGGACATCGCCATGGTGCTGAGCAGTCAACGGCTCCGTATCGGCGTCGTGCTCGACCGAGCACTGTCCCGTCGCTCGATGCGCGACGCGTCGATCCGTGAGCGCGACGTCGAGCTCGTCATCATCACCTCGACGGGCAACGCCATCACCAATCGACGCTCGAACCAGCGACTCGACCGGATCGTCATCGACGTCAACGCCACCGCGGCCGACTCGGCGATCGCCGCGATCAAGGCCGCCGGCCAGGACCACATCCTCCTCCTCGTCACCACCGACCCGTCGGAGACCCAGCGCCGCTACGGCATCCCCGCCGAGCGGGTGCTGCCCGAGCCGGCCGACGACGAGGCGATCGGCGACCTGATCGTCCGTCGACTCCGAGAGCTCGTGCCGAGCCTGCGCAGCCAGTCGTCGGGCGATGTGCCCGCCGCCCTGCGCGGCCGCTCCTCGAGCGCCGCACCCCCGCCGTCAGCGGCGCGCCTGGCCCCATCCCGACCGGCGGCGATGCCGCCGGCGTTCTCGCGCCCGGCCTCGCGTCCCACCCCGCGACCGAGCGGCGGCATCCGCCGTCGCGACCTGGTCGTGCTCGGCTGCTCGACCGGGGGACCCGAGGCGCTGGCCGCCGTGCTGCGCCAGCTGCCCCCCAACTTCCCCGCCCCGATCCTCGTCGTGCAGCACATGCCGCCGAACTTCACCAAGATGCTGGCCGATCGGCTCCATCGCTCCTGCGCCCTCACCGTGGCCGAGGTGAGCGAACCGGTCACCGTGCGCCGAGGTGAGGTGTGGATCGCGCCCGGCGGCCGCCACATCCGGGTGGCCAACTCCGCCGGCCGGGTCGAGCTCGACGACGGACCGCCCGAGAACAGCTGTCGGCCCTCGGTCGACGTACTGTTCCGCAGCGCCGCCCAGCACTACGGCGACCGCTCGGTGGCCGTCATGCTCACCGGCATGGGCGACGACGGCCGTCGCGGCACCGAGGACCTCCGTGCCGCCGGCGCCCACGTCATCGCCCAGGACGAGTCGACCAGCGTCGTGTGGGGCATGCCCGGAGCGATCGTGAAGGCCGGACTGGTCGACGACGTCGCTCCCCTGCCCGACGTGGCGTCGGTGCTCTGCGACCAGTTCCTCGGCGCCGTCGTGCAACCCGTCTGACCCTCAGCCCTCATGGTCGGCGACCGCCGACCGAGACCACTACCGATCACGCCGTTCGCCCTGCGACGGACCCACGAAAGGATCACACGTGACCATTCTCGTCGTCGACGACTCGAGCGTCATGCGCAAGATCGTCGCCCGCAGCATCCGTCAGGCCGGCTACGGCCACCACGACGTCGAGCAGGCCGAGGACGGCCAGGACGCGCTGGAGAAGATCCGCGAGTCGTGCCCCGACATCGTGCTCTGCGACTGGAACATGCCCCGCATGACCGGCATCGAGCTGGTGAAGGCCCTCCGCGAAGAAGGCATCCAGGTGCCCTTCGGGTTCGTCACCTCGGAGTCGACCGCCGAACAGCGGTCGCAGGGGCTCGGCGCCGGCGC
>JBPEXC010000065.1:0-2021 GCA_052032035.1 Acidimicrobiales bacterium
AGGCTCGGCGGCGAGGCGGGATCCGGGCGCCCGAGGTGGCGTCGCCGGCCGGGGGCACCGCCGACGCGCCGGCGACGGTGATCGACCCGGTGTGTGGGATGACGGTGACGATCGTGGCCGACACCCCGCATCTCGCCCACGACGGCACCGACTGGTGGTTCTGCAACCCCGGGTGCCGGGTGCGGCACGCCGAGGAACTCGGCATCGCATGAGTGAGGCAGACCCGCTGAAGACCGTCGGCTGTCTGGTCGAGGCGCTCGAACGCACCGACTACCTCGTCGACGACGGCCTGGCGATGGCCCTGTTCCTCGCCGTCGAGGTGGGCCAGCCCCTCCTGCTCGAGGGCGAACCCGGCGTCGGCAAGACGGCGGCGGCTCGCGCCCTGGCCGAGGCCCTCGACGCCCGCCTGATCCGGCTGCAGTGCTACGAGGGCATCACCGCGGCCGAGGCCGTCTACGAGTGGGACCACCCGCGCCAGCTGCTGTCGATCCGGCTGGCGGAGGCCACCGGCACCGCCGCCGAGTTCGACGCCTTCAGCGAGGAGTTCCTCCTCGACCGGCCCCTGCTCGCCGCCCTGCGCCACAGCCGCACCGGACCGGTGGTGCTGCTCGTCGACGAGGTCGACCGGGCCGACGACGAATTCGAGGCCCTGCTCCTCGAGTTCCTCGGCGACGCATCGGTGAGCGTGCCCGAGGTCGGCACCCTCACCACCGACACGCCGCCGATCGTGATCCTCACGTCCAACCGGACCCGCGAGCTGCACGACGCCCTCAAGCGCCGCTGCTACTACCACTGGATCGACTACCCCGACGTGGAGCACGTTGCGAGGATCGTGCAGCGTCGCGTGCCCGGCGCGGAGGTCGACCTGGTCGAAGCGGCCGCCGGCTACGTCACCGCAGCCCGGGCCCGCGACCTCGACAAGGTGCCCGGCCTGGCCGAGGCGATCGACTGGGTGCGGGCGTTGGAACGGCTCGGCGTCCACCGCCTCGACCGCAGCGCCGCCCTCGCCACGCTCGGCGCGCTGGCGAAGTCGCCCGACGACCGTGACACCCTCACCGCCGCCACCGACGACCTGCTGATCCAGGCGTCCCGATGAAACGAGAGGCCGCATGAAGCTCGAACAGGAGTTCACCGTCTCCCTGCCCGTGGAGGAGGCGTGGGAGGTGCTCACCGACATCCCCCGTATCGCCCCGTGCATGCCGGGCGCCCAACTCACCGGCAGCGACGGTGACGTGCACGAGGGACGGGTGAAGATCAAGGTCGGCCCGGTGACCGCCGACTACGGCGGCACCGCCACCTTCGTCGAGAAGGACCCGGCCACCCGCCACATCGTCATCAACGCCAAGGGCCGCGACAAGCGCGGCTCGGGCAACGCCCAGGCCACGATCACCGCCGACATGACACCCCGGGGCGACTCGACCCACGTGCGGATCGAGACCGATCTGAAGATCGCCGGCAAGGTCGCCCAGTTCGGCAAGGGCGTGATCGGCGACGTGTCGACCCGCCTGATCGGGGAGTTCGTCAACTGCCTCGAACACACCCTCGCCGCCGGCGACGAGCCGGAACCCGAGGAGCCGGTCGCGGCGGAGCCCGCTGCGCCCAGGGCGCAGGCGCCGGCGCCCGAGCCCGAGGCGATCGACCTGATGGACGCTGCCGGCGGGGCGATGGCGAAGCGGTTGGCGCCGCTGGTGATCGCCGCCCTGTTGCTGGTGTTGCTCGGCCGCCGCAAGAAGTAGTGATCCTGCAAGACGGTGCGCTCGTGCGAGAAGTAGCGACGTGACTGGTCTGCTCGCCGGCGTCGACCGTGGCCTGTTCGCGGCCGCCGTCGTCGGGCAGCTTCGCGACGTCGGGCTGAGCGTCGGCGTGGCGTCGGCCGAACGGCTCGTTTGGTCACTCGACGCCGCCGGCCCGATGACCCGGCGCGATCTCTACTGGGTGCTGCGGGTGTCGTTGCTGCAACGACACGACGACCTCGAGCGCTTCGACGCCTGGTTCGAGGCCGTCTTCGGCGGCGACCCGCC
>JBPEXC010000066.1:0-4995 GCA_052032035.1 Acidimicrobiales bacterium
ACCACCCGGCGCTGCTGAGCCGGGTCAGCTCGTGCGGGTCAGGCGGGCCGCGACGGCGACGACGCCGGTGACGGCGACGAGGACGAGCGGGGCCCACAGGTCGCTCGGGCGGACCATGCGGTCGATGAACGAGGAGAAGCCGCTGAATCGCTGCGCCGTCACCCACCACTGGTGGGTCATGCGAAGCGACAAGAGCGCCGGCCAGGCCAGGACGGCCCCGACCGGTCCGAGCACCGCCCACCCCGGGTGTTGGGAGGCCCGTCCGAGGAACAGCCCGAGCGGCACCCCACCCAGCAGTCCGAACACGATCGCCAGGCCGAAGCCCCCGAAGCCGAGGGTGCTGACGAACCAGCTCGGGGCGTCGTAGAACCACGTCCACGGGCGGTTGAGGTGGACGGCGAAGCGGAGCTCGAAGGTCATCCAGACGCCGGCGAGGAGCAGGACCGCGGTCGACGTGATCGCCTTCACCGTGACGCTGCCGACCTCGACGGTCTGTGATCGAGCGCACACCCGACCTCGGCCTGCGCGGCGTCAGCGAACGGCCGGGAACCGCTCGTCATCGAGGGGGTCGCCCACGGCGAGACCCTCGGCCTCGAACGGCGGCGACACCTGCCACGGGCGTTCCGCCCAGGTCGCGTCGTCGCCGACCCACCGCAGGCTCACCGCTCGCCGTCGCTGCGCGGTCGAGTCGTTGCCGGGTGCGTCGTGCAGCGTCCGGTAGTGGAACACCACCACGTCGCCCGGCTCGGTCGCGAACGACACCGTGGCCAGTCCCTCGGCCTCGATCAACGCGTCGACATCGGGCAGCTGCTCGTAGCGACCGCTCTCGGGCCCGTAGGGCGTGTGGTCGATGAACTTCCTCGGGATGAACCACCGGTCCCAGCGGTGTGAGCCCACCAGGAACCGCACCGCCCGCTCGGCCGGCACCGGGTCGAGGCCGATCCACATCGACACGTTCTGGTCGCCGTCGACGCTGTAGTAGGGCTGGTCGTGGTGCCACGGCGTCCGCTCGGCCGCGCCGGGCTCCTTCACCAACACGTGCTCGTGGAAGAACCGCGCCGTCGACGACCGCATCAGCGCAGCGGCCGCAGCGCCGAGGCCGCTGGCGAACACCGCCTCGGAATACTCGGGCACGTCACGCCAGGTGACGTAGTCGCTCCAGAACCCGACCGACTCGTCGGGGTTGGTGTACCAGTGCGACCACGGGCTCGGGTCGGTGCGATTGCGTTCCACCCCGACGGCCAACGACTCGATCCACTCGGCGTCGAGCGCACCGCGCCACACCGCCGCACCGTCGCGGGCGAAGGCGTCGACGACGTCGGCGGGAACCGGGGGCGTGGGGCGGGCGGCCATGCCCTCCAGTTTGCCGCCCGCTCACGTGGGACGCGGTCAGTCCCGCAGGGCGCTGATCAACTCGTCCTTGTCCATGTCGGAACGGCCGTCGATCTCGAGCTCCTGGGCGCGCTCGTAGAGCTCGTCCTTGGTCCACTCCTCATACGGCGCCGCGTGGCCGCCCTTCTCCGAGGCGTCGGGCGAGTTGGCGATGCGCGCCGCCTTCTCCTTCGACATGCCGTCGTCGCGCAGCGCCTCGTACTGGTCGTCGTTCTTGATGGAGGGTCCGTGGTCGGCCATGGGCAGGCCCTACCCCGGCGACCGTGGCCCCAATCACCCCTGGAGCCACCGCAGCATCTTCGGGTTCTCCTCGGCGGGGTAGGTGTGGGACAGGTCGGGGATCTCGCGGTAGGTCACCGCCGCGCCGACCGCTCGGAGCGTCTCGTCGGCGGTGCGGGCCACGTCGATCGGGAACATCCAGTCGAGCGCTCCGTGGACGAGGTAGATCGGCAGCCCGGCCAGGCGCTCGGCGTCGGCGAAGCCCAGCAGCATCGGGTGGAACGACGCCGCACAGGGCGCCAGATGCGTGGGCGCCAACTGCGCGAACGGCGGCTGCAGACCGGCGACGTAGCTGAACGTGCCCCCGTCCGACATGCCCGTCAGCAACACCCGCTCGGCGTCGACCGCCCACCGCTCGGCGACGAAGCGCAGCATCGAGTCGAGGTTGGTCAGGTCGGGCTCGGGCTGCATCAGCCCCCACGTGTCGCCCACCGACGTCGGGCTCAACACGATCGCCCCGGCCGTGCGGGCGGCCCGCACCCAGCTCCACAGGAAGCTGCGCCCGTGCCCCATCCCGCCGTGCATGGCGATGACGAGCGGCAGCGGCGACCCGTCGTAGGTCTCGGGCACGTAGAGCGAGAACCCGCCCCGCTGCTCACGGTCGTTGGCGGCGTGGAGCACCCCACGCTTCCCGTCCTGCACCAACTGACCCGCGGCGAGCCGTTCGACGAGCTCGTCGGCCGCGTCGGCCGGCAGCTCGGGGTCGAGGAACCAGCGGCTCACCTCGGGCAGCAGGTGGGTGAGAGGATAGAGGGCGGCGCCGGCACGGGTGGCGTGGCCGAGCGACCGGTAGGCGGCGATCGTCGGGTTGTCGTCGAGAACCGCGGCGGCGATGCCGGCGAACGCCCGCGCCGCCAGCGACGCCGCCTCGAGCACCTGCCCGATCACCGCCCGTTCCTCCTCCCCGGTGAGCCCGGCGGCCAGGCTCTCGGCGTCGGCGATCGCACCGGCGAGCTGGTCGCCGAACACGGCGATCTCGTCGGCGAGCTGGGGCAGGCGAGGCGGATGGAGGTGGCGTCCGGCCTGACCGAGCACGTCGAGACCCTCGAGGAGCGACGGCACCAACGCGTCGATCGCGGCGGTGAGCTCCTCCGGTGCCTGCATCCGGCGACGTTACCCCACGCCCCCGAGCGGCCCTGCGTCGACGCTCAGCCCGGCTGGCAGGTCGGACACCACCACGTCGAGCGCTGGTCGAACTCGGCCGACACGATCGGGGTGCCGCAGCGACGGCACGGCTTGCCGGCGCGCTTGTAGACGTAGAGCCGTTCGGTGCGGGTGAGGTCGCGGCGACGCTCGGCCCCGAACTCCGCCGGGTCGACCGTGACGATCCGGCCCAGGCGTTCCCCGGCCTGCAGCTCGGTGCGGGTGAGCGCCCAGAGTCGTTCGACCGAGGAACGGTCGAGGTCGCGGGCGGCCAGCCCGGGGTGGACGCCGAGCATGAACAACAGCTCGGAGCGGTAGACGTTGCCGACGCCGGCGATCACGGCCTGGTCGAGCAGGGCCCGGGCGATGGGGGAGCGGCGCCGGGCGAGGGCGGCGGCGAACCGATCGGGTCCGTCGGGCGGGTCGAGGATCGGGTCGGGGCCGAGCCGTCGCTCGAGGGCGGCCACCCCGTCGGGGTCGAGGAGCTCGCACGCCGTCGGGCCGGCGAGGTGGAGCTGACGCTCGTCGGTCTCCATCAACAGTCGGCAGTTGGGCGACGGCTCGGGGGCCGGCAGCTTGTGGTTGCGGAACTTGCCGAACAGGCCGAGGTGGACGTGCAGCGACTCGACGCCCTCGAAGTCGTAGAGCAGGTGTTTGCCGATCGCCCGGATCGCCGTCAACCGTTGGCCGTCGAGCCGTTCGGCGCCGGCCGCGAAGCGACCCTGGGGTGAGGAGACGTGGGGCGCGTGGCCGACGAAGTGTCGGGACTGGAGGCGCGCCGCGCGGTGCAGGACATGGCCCTCGGGCATCGCCTCACCTTGGCCGCCCGCCGCCCGACCAGGCGAGATCGGGCGACGAACGCCCTCGCCGTTTCGCGAGCGGAGGGCTCGGGTAGCACGCCGCCGTGAGCGAACAGCAGCCCGACGAACAGCAGCACGACGAACGAGCCAGCGACCCCCGACTCCAGCCCGTCGACGGCGACTCGTCGATGCCCGGGGAGTTCGTGGATGTCCCGGAGAATCAGCCGGGCGACCACGACCGGCCCGACGCCGACGACGAGCACAATGGCGCCGAGATCCCCGACGCGCCGATCACCGCCGCCCGGACCGGCGTGGGCACCCCGGACTGAAGCTGAGCTCTGCCTGCGAGCGCCCTAGGGGCGCCAGGCCTCGGGGACGTGCGCCTGCCACAGCTCCCACGCGTCGAGCGTGGCCTGGGTGACCGCCTGGTGTTCGCGGGCCACCGCCTTGGCGACGTCGGTGTCGTGGCCCTCGCCGGTCAGGCGACGGCGGATCGCCACGCTGCCGAACAGGTTGCCCCGCATGTAGGGCCCGAGGTCGCGCGGTGCCAGGAACCGGCCGAGGCCGTCGGGCACGTCGACCTCCGGCGTCCACGGCTCGGGGTCGACCCGCTCGAGACCGAGGCCCTCCAACGCCGCGAACACGTCGTCGTCGTTGGTGCGGTCGGCGAAGTCGCGCCCGGCGAAGCGGTAGACCTCCGCGCCGTCGGGCCCCACGACCACCATGCCGGGCAGGGCGATGCCGCCCCGCTCGTCGGGGTCGTACATGTCGAGCGCCTGGAGGTAGCGCTCACCACCCGGGTCGGCGACGAAGCGGATGTCGTGCATCCCCCAACGCTGCGCCATCCCGGCCTGTCGCACGTCGTCGTCGACGCTGATCGCCACCATCTCGGCCCCGAGGCCGTGGATGCGATCCATCACCGTTGCCAACCGCACGAGCTGGCCGCAGCAATACGGTCACCAATCGCCGCGGTAGAGCATGGCCAACACCGCGCCATTGCTCCGACGCAACTCCAACAGATCGTCGAACACCGTCACGGCCGGCACGCTACACCGAAATTCGCTGGCGGGCCCGGACGATCCATGGCTCACTGTGAGGCGACCGCGTCGACACTGAGGCGGCACCCGGGCCCCTGACGCCCGCGACGTGCCGGTCGACGCCACCGACCACCCCGCCGCGGTGCTCCCGCCACCGCCCTCCTCCCGGAGACGATCATGCATCCCGAATCCCATCTGTTCGGTTTGGCGCGCCTGCGCCAGGCCGAACTCTTCGACGCGGCCGAACGACATCGGCTGCGGCGACGAGTGCGCGCCAGACGGCGCCTCCCGGTCGCCGGCGGCTTCCTCGCTCGTCGGCGCGCGGCGACCCGACGGCGACCGGT
>JBPEXC010000067.1:0-3966 GCA_052032035.1 Acidimicrobiales bacterium
GGGAGGCCCTCTATTTCGACCACGACCCGGACAAGCTGCGGGCCCTCGTCGACCGCGCCGCCCGGGTCGGCTGCGAGCGGTTCGTGCTCGACGACGGCTGGTTCCTCGGCCGACGAGCCCCGACGGCCGGCCTCGGCGACTGGACGGTGGACCCGACGGTGCACCCCGACGGTCTCGCCCCCCTGATCGACCACGTGCGCTCGCTCGGGATGGAGTTCGGCCTCTGGATCGAACCGGAGATGGTCAATCGCGACAGCGATCTCTATCGCGCCCACCCCGACTGGGTGTTGGCCGACGATCCCGACACCGCCCTCGAGGGCCGCGACCAACTGGTCCTCGACCTGGGCCGACCGGAGGTGCGTGACCACCTCGTCGACGCGGTGTGTGCCCTCCTGGCCGGCCACGAGATCGCCTTCGTCAAGTGGGACATGAACCGCGACCTGGCCCCCGTCAGCGATCGCGGCCGTGGTTCGCTGTATGCCCACCAGCTCGGTGGCTACGAGGTGTGGGACCGGATCCGGGCTGCGCACCCCGACGTCGAGTTCGAGAGCTGCGCCTCCGGCGGGGGTCGGGCCGACCTGGCGATGGCGGCACGAGCCGAGCGGGTGTGGACCAGCGACACCAACGACCCCCTCGAGCGGCAACGCATCCAGCGTGGATTCTCGATCCTGTTCCCGCCCGAGATGATGGGCGCCCACATCGGCCCGCCCCGGTCCCACACGACGGGCCGGACCCACCAGCTCGGCTTCCGAGCTGCCACCGCCATGTTCGGCCACCTCGGCATCGAGTGGAATCTGCTCGAGCTCGACGACGCCGACCTCGTCCGGCTGGCCGTCGTCGTCGCCGAACATCGGCGTCTTCGATCGGTGCTGCACGGTGGCACCACCTGGCGTCTCGACCTCGACGACCCGGCCGCCCTGGCCCAGGTGGTGGTGGCGACCGACCGGGGGCAGGCCGTGCTCTCGTTCTGCCAGCTCGACAGCGCCACCACAGCCGTGCCGACCCGGGTGCGGGTGGCCGGTCTCGACCCCGACCGGGTCTATCGAGCGACGGCGATCGCGCTCGACGGACCGCCGTCGGGGGCGTGTGAGCAGCAGGTCGGTTGGATCGAGAACGACGGCGCCGTCGCGACCGGACAGGTCCTGGCCGAGCTCGGCCTGCCGATGCCGATCCTGCACCCCGAGTCGGCCCTCGTCGTCCACCTCGAGGCGGTGCTGTCGTGATGGACCTCTCGTCGCTGCTGACGCCTGGGGCGACCGAGATGGGTCGCCTACCGATGACCAACCCGGCGGCCCGCCAGGGTGAGGTCGTCTCGTTGGACGGCGAGTGGGACTTCCTCCTCGTCGGCCGCCCCGATGCCGCCCCGGACGGCTGGCAGACGAGCGGGGGCGAAACCGGGGACCAGGCAGGCCAGACCGCCTGGTCGACGATCCGGGTGCCGGGCGTGTGGACCCGACAGGCGGCCGGCGCCGGCGACCTGCCGCACTACACCAACGTCCAGATGCCGTGGCCGGGCGAGCCGCCCTCGGTTCCGGCCGACAATCCGACCGGCCTGTACCGCACCGGCTTCGAGTGGCGGGCCGAGGGCGATCGCTGCGTGCTCACCGTCGGCGGCTTCGAGAGTCTCCTCGCCGTGTGGTGCAACGGCCGCTTCGTCGGCGCCGGCAAGGACTCCCGGCTCGAATCGAGCTTCGACCTGACCGACCAGGTGGCTGACGGGACCAACACCCTCGGCCTCCTCGTGGCCCGCTGGAGCGACGCCACCTGGATCGAGGACCAGGACCACTGGTTCCACGGCGGCATCCATCGCTCGGTCACGCTGCATCGCCTCCCGGCCACCGGGATCGACGACCTCGTCGTCGACGGCGACTACGACGCTGCGACCGACACGGCGACCCTGCGTGTCACCGTCGACCTCCGCTCCGACCGGCCGCTGGGCCCGGGATGGCGCCTCCGGGTCGAGGCGATCGGACAGCAGCTCGACGCCGACGTCGCCGCCGACCCGACGCCCGCCGACAACCCTGCCGCCGTCGCCTACGGCCACCCCGGTCGTCGAGCCGCGGTCGCCGGGACCGCCACCGGCATCGCACCCTGGACCGCCGAGACCCCGCACCTCCACCCCGTCGTCGTCGAGCTGGTCGACCCCGCCGGCACCGCCGTCGACCGCATCGAGACCCGGGTCGGGTTCCGGCGGGTGGAGATCGCCGGCCGGCGCCTCCTCGTCAACGGCGCCGCGGTCCTGATCAACGGCGTGAACCGTCACGACCACCATCCCGAGACGGGCAAGACCCTCACCGTCGACGAGCTCCGCGAGGAACTCGTGACGATGAAGCGGCACAACATCAACGCCGTGCGCACCGCCCACTACCCGAACGACCCGCGCCTGCTCGACCTGTGCGACGAGCTCGGCCTCTACGTCGTCGACGAGGCGAACGTCGAGGCCCACGCCCGCCACGACACCCTCGTCGCGTCGGCCATGTACGACCAGGCCGTGTTCGACCGGATCCGCCGCATGGTGCTGCGCGACCGATCCCACGCCTGCGTGATCGGCTGGTCGTTGGGGAACGAATCGGGCCACGGCGCCGTGCACGACGCCGCAGCGGCCTGGATCCGGCGCCTCGATCCCACCCGGTTCGTCCAGTACGAAGGGGTCTTCAACCCCCGCTTCGGCGCCCGCGGCTCCAGCGAGGCCCGCCGCCAGGCCCCCGACCGCTCCGAGCGGCTCGTCACCGACGTCGTGTGCCCCATGTACTCCTCGGTCGAGGAGATCAGCGAGTGGGCCGAGTGGGCCGAGCGCACCGAGCTCGACGACCGGCCCCTGATCCTGTGCGAGTACAGCCACGCCATGGGCAACTCCAATGGCGGCCTCGATGCCTACTGGGATGCGTTCCAACGGCTCCCTGCCCTCGGCGGCGGGTTCGTGTGGGACTGGCGCGATCAGGGCTTGTCGGTCACCACCGACGACAACACCGACGACGGGCGCGTCGACTGGGCCTACGGCGGCCACTTCGGCGACGAACCGAACGACACCAACTTCTGCATCAACGGGCTCGTCGGTCCGGATGGGGTGCCCCATCCCGCCCTCGCCGAGTTGGCGTGGCTCGCCCGCCCGGTCGAGGTCCGCTGGGCCGACGGGGTGGCCACCATCCACAACCGTCGCCACCACCGCGACCTCGACGACCTGGCGATCACCGCCTGGGTGGAGATCGACGGCGCGCCGCAGGCTGCGCAGGTGCTCGACGTCGGCTGGGTGCCCGCCGGTGCCAGCGCCGAGGTGGCGTTCCCCGTGGCCCTCGGTGATGGTGGCGGCGGTGCTGCACTGGTCACCGCCGAGTTCTCGGTCGCGCTCGCCGGTGACACGGGTTGGGCACCGGCCGGGCACGTCGTCGGACACGACCAGGTGATCGTGCGTGACGGGCGAGCGGCGATGCCGCAGCCGGAGCTGCGTGGGACGCCGGTCGCGGTCGACCCGCGCCCGACGCTGTGGCGAGCCCCGACCGACAACGACCTGTTCGGCAATGGCGGCGAGCGGGGCGAGGGCGTGGCCAAGCGGTGGGACGACTGGGGGATCCGGACGTTCCCGGCGGCGGCGACCCACGAACAGCGCCGCACCGCACTCCCGGGCGGGGCGGTCCGCTTCGACGAGACGATCGCCGTGCCCGCCGAGTGGGACGACCTGCCGCGCGTCGGCGTGACCTTCATGGTCCCCGCCAGGTTCAGCACCCTACGGTGGTTCGGGCGGGGCCCGCTCGAGACCTACCCCGACCGCTGGCGCTCGCAGCGGCTCGGCCGCTGGGAGACCACCGTCGACGACCAGTACCACCCCTACGTGCGGCCCCAGGAACACGGAGCGCACGTCGGCTGTCGGTGGTTCGAGCTGGTCGATGTCGACGGGCGTGGCCTGCGGGTGAGCGCGGTCGACGGCGACCTCATCTTCTCCGCCCGCCGCCACGGCGACGAGGAGCT
>JBPEXC010000068.1:0-6593 GCA_052032035.1 Acidimicrobiales bacterium
GCACCCCTCCGTTCTACCGGTTCGACCGGCACGCGTGGGCCTCATGACCTACGCGAGGCAACCGAGACCTTGGACGTGCCCGTCGCCCGAGTCTCCCGCCTGCTCGCCATCGGCGCCGCCGTCGTGGCCGCCGGCCCGGCGGTGCCGTGGTCGACCGGTCCGGCCGCCGCCGACGATGCCCCGGTGCTGCTGCCCGGCGTCGCCGTGGTCGACACCCCCGACGGGGCCTCCGCCGCGACACCGACGGCGCTGCCCCTCACCGAGCAGCACATCACCGAACAGCACGTCACCGAACAGCACGTCACCGAACAGCACAGCACCGACGGCGGGCGCCTCCTCGACGGCGGGATCGTCGCCACCTTCGAGCCCGGCGTGCCCGAGGCAGCCCGTCACGCCGCTCGGGTGGGCGTGGCGATGTGGGACGACGTCCTCGCCTTCGACCCGGCGGCGCCCGTCGAGGTCCGGTTCCGCTGGGAACCGCTCGGCGACCACGTGCTCGGCTACGGCGGGCCGACGTGGTTCGTGATCCACCCCGACCTGGGCCCGGATCTCTGGCCGGTCGGGCTCGCCAACACCCTCGCCGGCACCGACCTCAACACCGCCACCCCCGAGGTGGTCATCGGCGTCAACGCCGACCTCGACTGGCACCTCGACCCCACCAGCGCACCCCCGGCGGATCGCCCCGACCTGCTCACCACGATCCTGCACGAACTCGGTCACGGCCTCGGCTTCGTGTCGAGCCTGACGATCGACAGCGGCGGTCTCGACCCAGCGCTGCGGTTGGCGTTCGACCGGGCGCTCCTCGCCGAGACGCCCGCCGGGCCGGTGCCACTGGCCGAGGTGGCGGTCGCCGACCGACCGGCCGCCCTCACCGACGCCCTGAGCGTGCGGCTCCCCGACAGCACTCGATGGCTGCTCCACACGCCGTCGACCTTGACCCCCGGGTCGTCGGTGTCGCACTTCCACGAGGACGCCCACCCCTACGGCAGCGCCGGCTCGCTGATGTCGCCGAGTCAGCACCGCGGGGAGGCCGAACGTTCGATCGACGCCGCCACGATCGGGGTGATGGCCTCGATCGGCTGGCCGATCGACGCAGGCCTGCTGCCCGCCCTCGGGGTGGCGGCCGACCGGGCCGGCGATGCCACCACGGTGGTCTGGCACTTCGATCACCGCCAGACGGGCCAGGTGCCCACCTGGGTGCGGGTCGCCGCTGGTGACACGGTCGCGGTCGTCGCCGCCGGCAACGGCCAGGTCGTCGTGCCGCTCGTGCCCGGCGGCACCGAGGTGACCGTCACCCCGCTCACCGCCTCCGGGGCCGAGGGGGCGACCGTCACGGCCCTCAGCCCCACATCCGCTCCGACGCCGACACCGACCGCTCCCACGCCCACCTCCGTCGACCAGTCCGTCGGCCGGCATGCTGCGGTGATCGACCGCCTCTACCTCGCCGCGTTCGGCCGCACCCCGGACCCGGGCGGTCGTGCCCACTGGGCGTCGGTGCTCGACGCGGGCGCCTCGATCACCCACGTCGCCGCCGGCCTCGTCGACTCCCCGGAGTTCGTCGCCGGCCGCGCCACCTGGCCGGCCGAGCGGCTCGTCGATCAGCTCTACACCGACGTGTTGGGCCGACCGGCCGACCCGACCGGCTCGGCGTTCTGGGTCGGCGAGCTCGCTCGCGGCCGCCCCATCGCCGAGGTCGTGGCCGCCTTCGTGGCCGCCGCGGTCGAATGACCCAAATTGATCAACTTCGCGAGCCTCCTCGCATGTCCCCCATCGATCTCCGACACTCGTTGGCGAAGGATGTGCAGTGGACAATCAGGGCGCGAGGGAAACGCAGGGTGCCGGACGGCCGACTCGCCGACGCGCCGCCGCCCTCCGACCCCGCCACCTGATCACGAGCCTGTCGCTCCTCACCCTCGCGCTCGGCGCCGTGCTCACCATCGGCGCCACGACCTTGCTGGTCATCGAGGACCGTCGAGCTGACGCCGAGCGGGCCGAGCGGGAGGTCCTCGACCTCGCCTTCACGATCGAACTCGCCGTGTCCGACCACCTCGCTGCGCTGCGTGGCCTCGCCGCCTACGCGGCGGTGAGCGACGGTCTCGACGACGACGAGCTCGCCCGCTACGCCGCGTCGGCCGAGCTCGCCGGGGTGCTGCCGGCGCTGCACGGCTTCGAATGGGTGCCCGCCACCGACGGTCGGGTCTCGACCCTCGTCACCGCGCCGCTCACCCCTGCGACGTCCTCCGACCCGGCGGCGACGGTGCGTCTCGCCACCGAACCGGTCCGGCAGACCACCGCAGCGCGCGCCCTCGCCACCAATCGCCCAGCGCTCTCCGCCCCGGTCGGTCCCTCGCCGGGCGCCCTCGAGCAGACGGCGGTGGTGGTCTACGACGCCGTCGGCTCGACCGATGGCGCCCTCGTCGGCCTGGCCGGCGTGGTCCTCGACCTGGATCGGCTCCTCGCCTCGCTCCCGAGCGACGTCGATCGCTTCGAGCTGGTCGACGTCGCCACCGGCACCCCGCTGCTCGAGATCGGCGACCTCGGTGACTCGGCGACCGCCACCGATCTGAGCATCCACGGCCGACGCTGGACCCTCACCGCCGCCTCCGACACCGGCACCGCCATCCCGATCGACCTGGTGCTCGTCGGCCTCGCCGGGCTGGTGGCCTCGGCCTTCCTGGCGATGGTGGTCGGTCTCCTCCAACGCTGGGGCGATCTCGCCGAGGACCGGGCGGCGCTGCTGACCGTCGACCTCCGGCGCACCTACGACGACCTCGAGACGGCCACGAGCCGCCTGCGCGACGGGATGCGGTCGGCCGACGTGTTCCTGTGGGAGCGGCGCCTCACCGTCGACAACGGATGGGACCGGGACGAATGGTGGCGGCAGTCGAACGGCGGTGAGTTCCGCGGCTTCTACCAGCGCGTCCATCCCGAGGACCGGGGCGTGTTCGAGCTCCCGCTCGGCGAGCTCGAGGTCGGCACGGCCCACGAGGTCGAGTACCGCCTCCGCAACGCCGACGGCGACTACCGCTGGACACTCTCGCGCGGCGTCGTCATCGAGCGCGGCGGTGAGCGATTCGTGCTCGGCGCCAACATCGACGTCCACGACAAGCGGGCCGCACTCGAACAGGTCCGCCTCCTCAACGAGCGGCTCGAGGAGTCGAACCGCTCACTCCGCGAGTTCACCCGCGTCGCCTCCCACGACCTGCGGGCGCCGCTGCGAGCGGTGCGCGCCCTCGCGGGCTTCCTCCGTGAGGACATCGAGCGCGAGCTCGGCCACGCGCCGTCCGACGACCTCGAACACCACCTCGAACGGATCCAGGACCGCATCGACCGGCTCGACCGGCTCCTCGACGACCTCCTCGTCTACGCCCGGGCCGACTTCCGCCACGACATCACGAGCGAGGTCGACGTCGCCGAACTGATCACCGACGTCCTCGCCACCGCCGACGCGCGTCCCGGGTTGACGATCACGACCGACGTGCAGGCCCCGGTCCTGTTGGTCTCGCCGACGCCGCTGGCCACCTGCCTGCGCAACCTGGTCGACAACGCCATCAAGTTCCACGACCGACCGGACGACGGCCGGATCTGCATCTCGGCGACCTTCGACGGCGACGCCCTCGAGGTGGCCGTCGTCGACGACGGCCCGGGGATCGACCCCGACTACGCCGACCGGGTGTGGGAGCCGTTCCGGCGACTGGCGTCGCCTCGAGCCGAGCAGGGGGACGCGCCCGGCACGGGCATCGGGCTCAGCGTGATCCGGCGCATGGCCCAGGCCCACGAGGCGACGGTCACCCTCGCCGCCACGCCAGGCGGGGGCGCCACCTTCACGCTCCGGTGGCCGGCCACCGCGGTTGCCACCCAGGTCACGCCGCCGGTTCCGACACCGCCTCCAGCGACAGCGCGAGATCGGGCGACGGCACCGTCGGGGCCGGCACGAGTTCGATGACGATCGTGGCTCCCGGGGGCGAGTGACGCCGGAACCGGATCCCCCCGCCCATCGTGGCGAGGATGCGGCGGCAGATCGCCAGCCCGAACCCCAACCCGTCCGAACAGCTCGGGTCGAGTCGCTCGAGGATCCGGAAGGCGCGCTCGGCATCGCGGGGGTCGATCCCCTTGCCGTTGTCGGCGATCGTGAGCCGGACGGTGTCGCCGTGGGCGGCGATGTCGACATCGATCTCCAACGGCACGTCGGGCCGGCGGTACTTCGTCGAGTTGATCACCACGTTGGTGATCACCCGCAGCAGCAGCTCCGACTCGACCTCGACCGCGGCGTCGCCGGTGATGCGGACGGTGCCGCCGACGGCGTCGAGGTCGGCGGCGACCGCTGCGATCGCGTCGTCGACCACGGGCCGCAGCCACGTCGGCTCGAGGAACGCCTCGCGCTGACGCAGCGACGCATAGTCGAGCATCGACAGGATCATGCGGTCGACTCGGCCGAGCGAGTCGTCGAGGCGTCGGCCGAAATCGCTCACCACCTCGTCGCCGGTCGGCCCGATCTGGTGCAGCAGGCGGTCGGCGAACAGCCGAGCGGTGCGCACCGGGCCCCGCAGGTCGTGGGCCACGACATGGGCGAAGTCGTCGAGATCGGTGTCGGCGTGATCACGTTCGGCCTGGACGGCCGCCAGCTCACGCCGCGTCTCGGAACGCACCAGCGCATAGCGGATCGTGCGCTCCAACACGCTCGGCGAGATCTCGTTCTTGCACAGGTAGTCCTGGGCCCCGAGCCGCAGCGCCCGGAACGGCGTCTCGTCCTCGTCGCCCAGGTGGGTCTGCACGACGAGCGAACAGTCGGGCGCCACGTCGAGGATCTCCTCGACCGCGGTGAGACCGTCGGCGTCGGGCAGTGTGAGGTCCGACAGGATGATGTCGGGCCGGTGCGATGCGAGATGGTCGAGCGCCTCGCCGAGTGAGCGCACCCAGTGGAGTCGGAACTCACCCGACTCGATTCGCTGGAGGGCACGACTGACCGTCTCGGCGTCGACGTCGTCGTCCTCGACGAGCAGCAGATCGGCGGTGGTGTGATGCATGGATGAGCCCTTTCCCTCGAAAGCTCTCGTCCCGCTCGAAGTGTCGGCGGGTCACGCTCGGCCAGAAGGGCGCAGGTGTGACCGATCGCGCAGCTCGTGGGTCGATCGGCACGGCCAAATGTCGTCACTCACACCTCGAGGTGTGGCGGACGACCATGCAAGCGTTGGCCGATGCGGCCACGGCGGGACGACTCGTTCAGGACGAGCGAGACGAGTGAAGGAGAGACCCATGACGATGACGGTGAGCGACACGCCCACGACGAGCATGACGGCCGAGCGGCAGCGGCACGTGGTGATGATCGACGACGATCGATCCGAACACGCGCTGCTGGTGATGGCGGCCCAGGAAGCCGGTCTCCAGGCCGACTTCGAGTTCTTCGACGACGGGGCCGAGGCCCTGCTCCACCTCCAGGATCGCGACGAGGCCGACCTCCCCGACGTGATCGTGCTCGATCTCCGCATGCCGGGACTCGACGGTCATCGCACCCTCGACGAGCTCCAGACCCACCCGCTGCTCAGCGCCGTGCCGGTGGTGGTGTTCACCTCGTCGCCCCGCCCGGTCGACCGCCGCGAGTCGATCGACCGTGGCGCCGTCTCCTTCTCCCTCAAGCCGAGCGACTTCGAGGGCATGGTGGCCTTCGCCCAATCGCTCGCCGAGCCGGCTGCCGTGGCCGCCATCCCGACGGCGGACGCCCGCCTCGAGCAGGCCCGCGAACTCCGCCGCAAGGCGTGCCAGCCGATCCACGACGAGGTCGACGAGTACCTCCGTCGCAACGGCTTCCTCGAGGGCTGAAGCCCCTCTCGACCGACCCCGCACCCCGACCGCCCCCGGTACCCAGGGTGTGCGGCGTCGGCCCCAACCTCACACCGGTGCCACGAAGTCGCGGAGCTGATCCACGTCGTCGTCGGTCATCCCCACCGTGGGATCGGTACGCAGGAGCAGGGTCGGCGCCGCACGCCCGCCCGCCCACGCCGCAGCGTCGTCGAACAGGTTGTCGTCGATCCACGCCACCGGGCGGTCGCCGACGAAGTCGATCACGTCGGGCAGCTTGCGGGTGGCCGGCACCTCCGGTCCGGGATGGCGTCGGAACGTGATCACCTCGAGCGGGGGGATCCGCAGCAGGGGGCTGAACACCTCGTTGGCCCAGTGCTCCCAGGTCGTGGCCCACGTGAGCTCGTAGGACGACGCGAGCTCACGGAGCCAGGCGCTGTGACGGCGCGAGAACCGGACGTCGAAGCGTCCGTGGCGCACGTCGGTGAACCCGGGCGGTGTCACCGGCCCCGTCGGGAACAGCACCCCCTCGACATCGAGCAGGAGCAGCGGTCGTGACGGGCCCACGCCGCGATTCTGCCAGGCCCGACCGCCCGGGCGCTCGGCCGTGCCGCTCTGCGTGACACACCCCGTCACTAGGGTGGCTGCCGATGACCGAGACCTCCCCCGCCGTCCAGCACGCCGAGCCGCCCCGCCCCACCGCGGACGAGGTGGCCGCCGAGCTGGCCGAGCACGTGATCGCTCTCGCCGGGCCCGACGCCCGCCCCCGCCCCGAACAGCTCGCCGCCGTCGCC
>JBPEXC010000069.1:0-6892 GCA_052032035.1 Acidimicrobiales bacterium
GCATCCTCGTGAAGAGGTCGTCCGCGCCGCCCGGTGGGGCGGGCGCCGGCATCTCGTGCTCGAGGGGCGGATCGTCGACGACGGTCATGCGGGCACTCCCACTCCGGTCCAGACCCCCATCGACAGGGCGTCGGGGGGACAACGTTCGATACACAGCCCGCAGCGGATGCAGGCCTCCTCGTCCAACAGCAGGGCGGTGCCGCCCCGCACGGTCGGATCGATCTCCTCCGAGGGCACCAGTGAGATCACGTTCACCGGGCACACGTCGGAACACAGGGCGCACAACACGCACTTGTCGGTGTCGAGCAGGATGTTGGCGAAGCAGCGCAGGCAGCGGTTCGCCTCGCAGCGGGCCTGTTCGGGCGTGAAGCCGAGCTCGACCTCGGCCAGGCCGGTGCGGCGACCGGTGTCGAGGGTCGGCACCTCCACCCGGGCGTCGCGGTCGTAGAGGTCGTCGAGCCGGTGGAACTGTCGCAGCTCGACCATGCGGCCGGCCTCGGCGCCGGGCAGCACGCCACCGAACGACTCGTGGATGGCGGCGGCCGAACGACGGCCGTCGGCGACGGCGTCGATCAAGGTGCGAGGCCCCTTGGCGGCGTCGCCACCCGACCACACGTCGGCGAGATCGGTGGCGCCGGTGTCCCAGTCGATCTGGATGGTGCGGCGGGGACCGATCTCGGGACCGTTGGCACCGAGCGAGTCGAGGTCGATCGCCTGGCCGATCGCCAGGATGATCGTGTCGGCGTCGATCGTGCGAAGGTCGTCCTCGTCGAAGTCGGGGGCGAAGCGGCCATCCGCGTCGAACACCGAGCGCACCCCGATCGTCTCGAGCCCGGCCACGCGGCCGTCCTCGACGACGATGCGCTTGGGGCCTCGCCGGTTCACCAGCTCGATGCCCTCGTGCACGGCCTCCTCGACCTCGAAGTCGTGGGCCGGCATCTCGTCGCGGCTCTCGAGGGAGACGATCGTGATTTCCTTCGCCCCGGCACGCAGAGCGGTGCGGGCGGCGTCGAACGCCTCGGTCATCTGGGGTCGGTCGCCATCGGCGGCGGCGAGGGCGTCGGCCTTCGCCTCGTAGTCGGCAGCCCGCAGGGCGGTGCGGGCGGCGTCCATGGCGACGTCCCCGCCACCGATCACGACGACCTTCTCCCCCACCTCGACCTCGAAGCCGCGATTCATGTTGATCAGGAACTCGATCGCCTTGAACACACCGTCAGCGTCGCCGCCCTCGATGTCGAGGCCACGCCCGAGGGTGGCACCGATGCCGAGGAACACCGCGTCGTGGCGCTCGCGCAGTTCGTCGAGGGTGACGTCGACGCCGAGCTTGGTCTCGTAGTGCACGTCGACGCCCATCGCCACGATGGCGTCGAGGTCGGCGTTGAGCACGCTGCGGTCGAGGCGGTACTCGGGGATCCCGAGCCACATCGCCCCGCCCAGCTTGTCGGTCGCCTCGTAGACGGTGACCCGGTAGCCCCAG
This sequence comes from Acidimicrobiales bacterium, assembly GCA_052032035.1. GTDB lineage: Bacteria > Actinomycetota > Acidimicrobiia > Acidimicrobiales > SZUA-35 > JAWSVN01. Next base: position 1,478 of record JBPEXC010000069.1, read on the forward strand.
CGGCGCAGGTCGTGGGCACAGGCCATGCCGGCCGGTCCGCCGCCGACGATGCCGATCGACTCCCGTCGGTCGGGCACGGTCGGCGCCTGCAGCTCACGCCACAGGTCGCTGTCGTCCTGCTCGGGTCCGTACTGCTCGGTGAGGAACCGCTTGAGGGCCCGGATCGCGATCGGACGATCGATCTGGCCGCGTCGACAGGCGTCCTCACACGGGGCGGCGCACACCCGCCCGCAGACCGAGGAGAAGGGGTTCGGCAGCTTGGCCGTCATGTAGGCCTTCTCGTCGTCGCCGTCCGCGATGGCGGCGACGTACATGCCGGCGTTGGTGTGGACCGGGCAGGCCGCCAGGCACGGGATGTTCTCGTCGTAGAACTCGAGCTCGAACATCAGATGCGATCCTCTCGGTGGGCGTACCAGAGGCCGCCGATCACGACGACGAGCCCGCCGCCCCAGAGCAGGACGCCGATCAGGTCCTGGGCGAAGCGGTCGAGGCCGGCGACCTCGTCGCGCTTGAGGGCCCAGTCGGGCACGTAGACGGTGAAGAACACGACGGCGGCGACGATCGCCGTCGTCTTCAGCCAGGCGTCGAGCCACGGGGTGGCGAGCCGGTCGTTCACGCTGACGAGCCGGGGCAGCAACACCAGGCCGATCACGCTGGCGGCGAGCAGGAAGGCGACGAAGGACCCCATGTTGGCGAGCGCCGGCAGCTCGGTGCCCGCCACCGGGCCGGTCGGCTCGGCCAGCGCCGCCTCGTCGACCGGTGCCTGGAAGTCGTTCTGGATGTAGGCGATCACCGCGGCGGTCTCGGCATCGGACAGCGTGGAGAACGAGGGCATCACGCCGTCGTAGGTCACGCCCGCCACCTCGATCTCACCCCGTCGCCCGTTGGTGATCACGTCGGCCACGTAGGCGGCGTCGTCGACGTGGGGGTTGTCGATCAGGGGCGGGAACTGCCCGTCGAGTCCGGCACCGCCCGGCTGATGGCACGACGAACAGATCTGGGAGTAGACCTCGGCGCCCTCCTGCAGCAGCGCCGTCTGCGCCTCGTCGGCAGTGTTCTCGCTGCCCTCGGCAGTGCTGTCGCTGCCGTCGGCAGTGCTGTCGCTGCCGTCGGCAGTGCTGTCGCTCTCGCCGGTCGCTTCCGTGGCCCCGGCCGGGGTGACAGCGAACCCACCGAGCGCCAGGAGGAGGCCGAGCACCGCCGCGACGAGCGGGGCGCGTCGCCGCAGGTCGGCTTCGTGGTTCGTCAGGGCAGTCATGAGGCTCCCGGGTCGGGGTGAGCCGAACGAGGCGTCCGGCGGGGAACGTCCACGAACCTATGGTCCGGTCTTTTTCGCCAATAGGGCCCTTGGTCCCTACGTCGGGCCCCGCCGGGTCGCTGACACTGGCGAGGACTTCGAGCGACAGGAGCCCTGCCGTGTCCAACGACCCCGGACCCTCGCCCGCCGACGGCGAGGCCCACGAGCACTTCAAGCCCGTGGGCACCCTCTTCATCCTCGTGATGTTCGTGGCCGCCCTCGTCCTGTTGTGGGCGTCGGTCTACGTGATCCTGATCAGCCGGGGCGTCACCGTATGAGCGCGCCGGTCACCGATCCGGGCACCCCGCCGCCGGGCGACGGGGGCGACGGCGGCGACGCTGCCGGCACCGACCACCTCACCATGGGAATCGACCCCTGGGAGCGCAACTGGATCCGGTTCTCGATCGCCATGCTGGCCTGCTTCTTCGTGATCGTGTCGGTCGCCGGCTTCGCCATGGGCTTCCAGGTGCCGGGCGCCGACGCCGAGGTCGACCCCACGACCGTCGCCACCGAGGGACCCTTCGCCGACCCCGGGCTCCGCGAGGTCGACGAGGGTGTCTACGACGCCTACGTGCTCGCCCGGGCCTGGTCGTTCGATCCGGCTCGCATCCAGGTGCCGGTCGGCGCCGAGGTGACGATCTACGTCACCAGCCCCGACCTGCAGCACGGCTTCAAGATCACCGACACCAACATCAACATGCAGGTCGTGCCGGGCCAGGTCTCGAAGCTGACGTACACCTTCGACGAGGTCGGCGTCTTCCCCTACCTCTGCACCGAGTACTGCGGCACCGCCCATGCGGCGATGTGGGGCGAGGTCGAGGTCCTCTCCCAGGCCGAGTTCGACGCACTCGGCGCCGACGCCTCCGACCCCGCCACCGAGAACGACGAGGAGGACGACGCATGACGGTCGTCGACGAACCGCTCGATCAGCCGATCGAGGATCCGGCCGCCCGCAACGCCGACGGCTACGAACTCACCCCGACCGAGAAGCGCTTCATCGGCGCCCACCTGTTCGTCGCCATCGTGGCGGTGCTGGTCGGGTCGCTGATGGGACCGCTGCAGGCGTTCCAGTTCTCCGGGCTCGATCTCTATCCCTACCTCGAGCCGGTCATCAAGAGCTATTACCAGGGCCTGACGCTCCACGGGGTGCTCAACGCCCTCGTGTTCACCACCTTCTTCATCGTCGGGTTCACCAACCTCACGACGATCAAGGGGCTGAAGCGGCCCCTGGCCAAGCCGATGATCAACACCGTCGGGTTCTGGACGATGACGGCCGGCCTGATCATCACCGCCATCCCGATCCTCACCAACTCGGCGACCGTCCTCTACACCTTCTACCCACCGCTCGAGGCGAGCCCGTTCTTCTATCTCGGCCTCACCCTCGTCGTGGTCGGCAGCTGGATCGAGGGGCTCGGGTTCTTCCTCACCCTCAAGGCGTGGCGCACGGACAACCCCGGCGTGCGGTCGCCGTTCATCGCCCTGGGCAACATCATCAACGCCGCCATGTGGCAGATCGCCACCCTCGGCGTGGCCGTCGAGATCCTGACGATGCTGCTGCCCTGGTCGGCCGGCCTGATCGACGAGGTCGACCCCGAGCTGGCCCGCACCTACTTCTGGTTCACCGGCCACCCCCTCGTCTACTTCTGGCTGCTGCCCGCCTACACCTCGTGGTACGGGATGCTGCCCAAGCAGGTGGGCGGCAAGCTGTTCAGCGACAGCCTCGGCCGCCTCGCCTTCTGGCTGTTCCTGATCGTGTCGGTGCCCGTCGGCTTCCATCACCAGTACGTCGACCCGGGGGTGCCGCCGACGTGGAAGTGGATCCACGCCGGCCTCACCTACTCGGTGTTCTTCCCGTCGATGATCACCGCCTTCACGGTGATCGCGTCCCTCGAGTACGGCGCCCGCAAGCGGGGCGGCACCGGCCTGATCGGTTGGGTGCGAGCCCTGCCGTGGACCGACCCGTCGGTCGCCGGCCAGCTCCTCGCCGGCATCCTGTTCATGTTCGGCGGCATCGGCGGCCTCACCAACGCCTCCTACAACCTCAACCTCGTGATCCACAACACCACGTGGGTGCCCGGCCACTTCCACCTGACGGTGGCGAGCGCCGTGGCGTTGTCGTTCTTCGCGATCACCTACTGGATGGTGCCCCACCTGTCGGGCACCAAGCTCCACTCCCCCACCCTCGCCCTGGTGCAGGTGTGGACGTGGTTCGTCGGCATGGTCATCTTCTCCAACGCCATGCACGTGCTCGGCCTGCTCGGCGCCCCGCGCCGCACCCCCCTCGGCGACGCCACCTACGTGCCCGAGGAGTGGAACGGCCACCTGCTGCGCACCTCGATCGGCGGCGCCATCCTGCTGGTGTCGGTGCTGGTGTACGGCTACGTGATGCTGCGGACCTGGCGGGGCCCGAAGGTCGACCCGTCGGAGGTGCCCGAGGTGCCGATCGCCGAGTCGGTGCGCCACCCCCAGCTCACCCCGGTCTGGCTCGACCGCTTCAAGCCCTGGCTGATCGGCGCCGCCCTGCTGCTCGTCGTGGCGTACGGCCCCCAGCTCATCGACCAGATCTGGAACATGAATCTCAACGCCCCCGGCTACGACGGCACGCCGTGGCCGAGCTGACGGGCGCACCATGAACGATCCGACGGATCGGGCCGGCCGAGAGGGAGAGCCGAGACGGCTCGCCGGGGCCCTCGACGCCATCGACCACGCCACGGTGTGGATCGAACGCCCGGTCCGTCGGATTGCCGGCTCCCACCGGCTCAACCCCCTGCCCCACGCCGGCACGATCAGCGTGTTCCTCCTCGGGGTCGTCACGGTCACCGGCCTCTACATCACGCTCTTCTTCGAGTTCGGCCACGACGCCAGCTACGCCGCGGTGGCGGCGATGGAGGAGCACCCGATCCAGCGGTTCGTGCGGGCCCTCCACCGCTACGCCTCCGCCGCGATGGTGCTCACCACGGTCGTGCATTCCTGGCGGATCTTCGCCGGCGGCCGGTTCACCGGTCGACTGCGGCGGTGGCGGTGGGCCACCGGCTTCGCCGCCCTCCTGCTGGTGTGGCTGGCCGGGGTCACCGGCTACTGGCTGATCTGGGACGTGCGAGCGCAGGCGCTCTCGGAGGCGACCGCCCGGGTGCTCGGGCCGCTCGGCATCGGCTCGGGCACCATCGTGCGGTCGGTGCTCGAGACCGGTGACGTCGGCGTCGGCGGATCGGGCTCGGGGTTCCTGCTGGTGCTGTGGTTCGCCCACGTCTTGCTGACGGTCGCCATCGGCTGGTTCGTGTGGCGACACCTCCGCCGGTCGCGCCTGCCGTGGTTGCCGCCCCGCCACTGGATGGGGCTGCTCGGTGGCGCCCTCGTCGTGGTGTCGCTCGCCCTGCCCGTCGGCATGCTGCCCGCCGCCGACGCCGAGGCGCTCACCGCCGACATGCCCCTCGACCCCTTCGTGCTGTTCCTCCTGCCTCCCCTGCTCTCGGAGTGGGCGCCGCTCTTCGCCCTCGGCCTGGTCGCCGTCGCGGGTCTGACCGCGGTCCTCCCCCGCCTGCTCACGCGACGTGACGCCGCCCCGGTCGCCGTCGACGCCGAGGCCTGCACCGGGTGCGAGCTGTGCGCCGTCGACTGCCCCTACGACGCGATCGCGATGACCCCGACGCCCGGCGACCGGCTGCTCGCCGTCGTCGACGACGAGCGCTGCGTGAGCTGCGGGATCTGCCTGGGGTCGTGTGTGTTCGGCGCACTCGAGCTGCCCGGTGTGGCGTCGACCCCCTCGGCGCTCGCCCTCCCGGGCGCCCTCGGTGGCCCCGTCGTCGTCGCCTGCGACCGCCACGGTCGGCCCCTCGACAGCGCCCCCGGCGGACCCCACGACGGCGCCACGGTCGTGACCGTCGGCTGCGCCGGCACGGTCGGCGCCGCCTTTGTCAAGGAGCTCACCGCCGCCGGCGCCACGAGCGTGCAGCTGGTCGGCTGCGCACCGAGCGAGTGCCGCTACGGCATCGGCAACACCCTCGCAGCCGAACGGGTCAGCGGCGAGCGCTCGCCCCATCCCCCTCGCCGTGCCGCTGCGCTGATCTCCCAGGACTGGGTGGCCGGCGACGAGCTCGAGGCCGCCCTCGGCCACCCGG
>JBPEXC010000007.1:0-4992 GCA_052032035.1 Acidimicrobiales bacterium
GCTCTTCCGATCTCTACGGGCATCGCCGCTGGTTGTTGACCAGCCGGCTGGAGCAGGTCGCCATCGGCGAGGTCGTCGGCGACCACTACTCGTCGTCGGGCCACGCCCTCGACGTGGTCACCGGCCTCGGCGCCGGCGACGGCTCGCTGGCGATCGCCTGGCCGCCGGTCGGAGCGGTGCCGCGTGAACTCGTGCCGTCCACGTCGTGGACCCTGCAGACCGATCGGGCCGCCTTCGGGCCGGCCACCACCGTCGCCGTCCGCGTCGACGGCCGGCTCGTCGCCACCGGGGCCGCCACCGTCGGCGCCGGGAACCCCGATCACTTCCTCGCCTTCGACGTGCCCGGGGTCGACGCCTCGAGCCCGTCCGGCACGATCGTCGACATCACGGTCAGCGGTCTCACCGCCGCCGCCGGACGCAGCGAGCTGTCGTGGACGACCGTCCTGGTCGGCGCCGACGCCGCCTCGGTCCGGATGCCGGCCACCCGGGCGGAGACGGTGTTCCAGCATCTCGTCGGGAGGACACCGACCGCCGCCGAGCGTGCCGCCCTGCGGCGCGATGCCCGGACGACCCTCACGGCCCTGGTCGGCACGCCGGACCACGTCGCCGCCGAGGTCGACCGGCTCTACCGCTCGATGCTCGGCCGCGGTCCCGACGCCGGTGGGCACGCCTTCTGGGTCGAGGAGATCCGCAGCGGTCGTCGGTCCCTACGCGACGTCGTCGTGGCGTTCTTCGCGTCGGAGGAGTTCGTCGCCCGCCAGTCGTCGGGCGGTGCCGGCGACGGGGGATGGGTCGATGCGATCTACGACCGTGTCCTCGACCGCCGTCCCGACGCCGGCGGCCGCGCCTTCTGGGTGCAGGAGCTGGCGAGCGGCAGTCGGAGCCACGAGCGCATCGTCGGCGACTTCTACGACTCGCCCGAGGCGACCGCCGACCGGGTCGACGCACTCGTGCGGGTGGTCCTCGGCCGCCCCTCGACCCGGACCGAACGCGCCACCTGGACCGACCCCGATCAGCGGGGGTTGCTCGTGGCGCTGCTCGCGTCGGTCGGCTGAGGGTCGCTGCGGGTCAGGCCGCCCGGGCGCCGACGGAGAGTTCTCGCTCGACCAGCCGGACCAGGAGTTCGGGTTGGTCGATCGGCGGCACGTGGCCGGCACCCGGCATCACCAGGGTCTCGAGCCCGGCGGCGGCCAGCACCGCGTTGCCGGCGTGGCGGTAGTCGGGCGAACGCTCGCCGACGGTGGCGATCGTCGGCTGCCGGATCGCGCCGAGGTCGGCGACGGTCGGTTGGAACTGCGGGATCATCCGGATCTCGTCGGCGATCGTGATCGCGTTGCGGTCGATCCACTCGGGCGGGAACCGGCGCCGGTGCGCCTCGCCGTAGACCGTGTCGAGGAAGGCGAGGATCTCGGCCAGCGGGGGATCGTCGCCGATCCGTTCGGCCATCTCCCGCACGCTCTGGTCGAGCTCGGGGACCAGTCCGCCCAGGAAGGGCTCGTGGATGATCAGGCGGTCGACGGTCGCAGCCGATCCGACGGTGCCGGTTCGCAGGGCCCACGCCAGGGCGAGGGTCGCGCCGCCGCTGATCCCCACCACGACCGACGGTCGGAGTTCGGCGATGGCGGCCTCGAGCTCGCAGACGACGGCGTCGAAATCGGCGACCGGCTCGGTCGCCCGGTAGCCCGGCCGCTGCCACACCGCGCTCGGCGCTTCGAGCGACCAGCGGACGGCGCCGAGGGTCTGCGGCGGCATCCCGATACCGGGAACGAAGAGGATGGAGGGGTCGGACATGAGGAGGGCGCCTTTGCGTCGTTGCAAACCGGACGGAACCGGGGCGGGAGCCATGACGGTACGCCACCCTTGTTGCTCGACCGTTTCGCCCAGGTGAGCGCAATGGGTCGATTCCCTGACGGCGGTTCGTCAGGTTCGCATCACCTCCGCTGGCGCGGTCAGGTATGGCGGTCCTGTCAGGTGTTGCGGCGCTGTCAGGTGTCGCGGTCCTGCCAGGTACACAGGCAGATCTCGTTGCCCTCGGCGTCGGCCAGCACCCAGAAGGCTCGGGCTCGTTCGGCGCTCACGAGGGTGCCCCCGGCGTCGATCGCGGCCGCCACGCGATCCTCGGCCTCGTCGTGGGGCACGGTCAGATCGACATGGATGCGATTCCGCTGGGCGCGGGGCTCGTCCATCTGCTGGAACCAGACCGCCGGTCCCTGTCGCGTCGGGTCGACGAGGGTGTGTGGCACGCCGGCGTCGTCGACGGCGCCGGGCTCGGGCCGATAGCCGAGCACGGTCTGCCAGAACGGCACGATGGCGGCTCGGTCGAGGGTGTCGATGGCGAGTTCGAGCACCGGCGCCGGAGCGAGCTGCTCACAGCGCAGTGCTTCGGCCAGGCGGTCGAAGGTGCGGGCAAGCTCGACGTCGAGTCGGGTGACGCCGTGGGCGTCGTGGGTGGTGAGCGAGACGTGGACGACCCCGGGGAAGCGAAGGTCGAGGTCGGGGTGGTGATCGGCGTCGTCGGCGGCCGAGGCGAGCGCCTGGATCAACACCGCGGCCCCGGCGAACGATCGGGCCCGGAACGTCGTGCGGATCGTGCCGAGCTGGTAGCGCCAGCGGGGGAGCGAGCCGGTGACCTCGGCAGGGGCGAGGCGAGGTGGCGGGTCGGCGGGCGAGGAGGCAGGGGCGACCATCGCTGGATCGTACCGGTGCGGAATCGAGCGGGCCGCGCCGGCCCGCGGCGGCTAGGTTCGCCCCCATGCTGATCGAGCAGATCCGTACCGACCTCACCACCGCCATGAAGGCGCGCGACGCCCTCCGGACCCGCACCCTGCGGGCCGTGATCGCCGCGGTGCAGGAGGCCGAGGTCGCCGGCGACACCGCCACGACGCTCGACGACGCCGGCGTGCAGAAGGTGATCCAGGCCCAGGCGAAGCGTCGGGTCGAGGCCGCCGAGGCCTTCGAGCAGGGCGGGCGGACCGAGAAGGCGGCCGACGAACGAGCCGAACTCGAGGTGCTCGAGGGCTACCTGCCGGCTGCCCTCGACGCGGCCGAGCTCGACGCCCTGGTCGACCGGGTGCTCGCCGCCGAGGGCTTCAGCTCGAAGGCCGACATGGGCAAGGCGATGAAGGCGGTCAACGCCGAGGTGGCGGGCCGGGCCGACGGTCGGGCGGTGGCCGATCTGGTGAAGTCGAAGCTCGCCTGAGATTTCTCGCTCGAACCCCTCATGGGTCGAACGACCCAGCCGATGGGGTCGGGTGCGTAGCGAGACCGTCCTCATCGACCTCACCGACCGCATCGACGCTCGGCGGTGCCACGACTGGTTGCGGGATGCCCGTAGTCGGACCGCCGACGGGGTCGTGCACCGTCTGATCGACGACGTGGCCGACGAACTCCGCCTGATGGGTGCGTTCGCCGGCGACCTCGCCGACGAGATGACCGACCTGGTCGTCGGCGCCCTCGCCTCGGTCGAGGCCGCCCTCGAGGTGGCCGCCCTGCCCCGGCGCTGACGCCGGATCGCGCTCAGATCAGGTCGGACACCACCGAAACCGCCCGCTCGGCGGCCCGCTGCACCAGGCTGCGACGGGCCCAGTCGGCCGGATCGACGACCGTCGCATGGCGGCAGTCGTCGTCGAAGTGGCGATCGAGTTCGGCCACGACGTCGGGGTCGAGGATGACGAGGTTGACCTCCTCGTCGTGTTGGAACGACCGCTGGTTGAGGTTGGCCGAGCCGACCGACGCCACCTCGCCGTCGACGGTGAGGATCTTGGCGTGCAGCATCGTGCGGTCGTAGCAGCGGATCGTGATGCCGGCGTCGAGGAGCTCGGCGTAGCGAGCCTCGCCGACGATCTGGACGAAGCGCTTGTCGGCGTGCCGACCCGGGAGCAGCACGTCGATCTCGACCCCGCGATCTGCTGCCGCGATCAGCAGCGCCGACAACTCGTCGTCGGGGTTGAAGTAGGCGGTCGTGAACCGCAGCCGGCGCTCCGCCGTGCCGATCAGGATCTCGAGCAGGCTGGCGATGTCGTTGCCGCCCGCCTCGGCCGCGCCGGCGACGACCTGGACCGTCGACGAGCCGACCCGCTCGTGCTCGGGGAACCGGTCGAACAGCTCGTCGATCTCGAGCGGCCCGGTCTCGACCCAGTTGTCGATGAAGGCCCCGCGCAGCCCGTCGACCGCCGGTCCCTCGACCCGGAAGTGGGTGTCGCGCCACGCGTCGGGCCCCTCGGCGTCGCCGGTCCACTCCTGGGCGATGCCCACACCCCCGGTGAAGGCGACGGTCTCGTCGCAGACCAGCACCTTGCGATGGGTGCGCCGGTGGACCCGGGTCCACTGCCCGTCGACCGGGCGGAAGAAGCGGGTGTCGGCGCCGGCGTCGCGGAGCCGGGTGAGCTGGCCGGAGGTGATGTGGCGTGCCCCGAAGGTGTCGAGCAGGACCCGGACCCGCACGCCGGCCTCGGCGCGTTCGCTCAGCGCGTCGACGAACTCGTCGGTGATCGGACCTCGCCAGAAGACGAAGGTGAGGAAGTCGATCGACCGGGTGGCCGCCCGGATGCCCGCGAGCATGGCAGGGAAGATCTCGTCGCCGTTGCGGAGCACGTCGATCCGGTTGCCCTCGGTCGCCGGGACGCCGAGGAGGGCTTCGCAGCGGCGGCGCCAGGTCGAGTCCACGGGCCGAGGATACGTGCCCCTCGGCGCCGCCGCGGGACCGGCCCGATCGGGGCGTTCCGTTCCCCGGCCCCGGCGCGACGGGCTACCGTTGACGGCGTGTTCGTCCAGGATCCCACCGCCAGCCAGCCGGCGCCGCCGAGCGAGTTCCCCGGCTGGTACCCCGACCCGTTCGGCGAGGGGCTGGATCGGTTCTGGAACGGGCGGTTCTGGACCGACAAGGTGAAGGACGAGCCCACCCCGCCGGTCGACCCGGCGGCCGAGGTGTCGATCGGCGCCAGCCGATTGGAGCGTCGACTCTCCGAGGCCCTGGCCCAGCCGACCCCGGCC
>JBPEXC010000070.1:0-13803 GCA_052032035.1 Acidimicrobiales bacterium
CTCGGAGCGAGCTCGGCGGGCGGCGGCTCGGGCACCATGTCGCGGTACGTCGGACCCTCGAGCGGGTGGAACACCGACACCATGCCCTCGAACCGGAAGATCGAGCCGTGCACGACCGGGATGCCGAGCTTCACCGAGGCGTCGTTGAGGATGTAGCGGCTCGGGAAGTTGTCGGCGCCGTCGATCACGACGTCGTAGCCCTCGAGGATGTCGAGGATGTTGTGGGCGCCCAGCCGCTCGTCGTAGGTGTTGACGACGAGGTCGGGGTTCATGGCGGTGAGGGTCGCCTTGGCCGACTCGACCTTGCGCATCCCGATCCGGTCCATGTTGTGGAGGATCTGGCGCTGCAGGTTCGACTCGTCGACCACGTCCATGTCGACGATGCCGAGGGTGCCGACACCGGCGGCGGCGAGGTAGAGGGCGGCCGGGGAACCGAGACCGCCGGCGCCGAGGAGCAGCACCTTCGCGTCGAGCAGCTTCTGCTGTCCCTCCTCACCGACCTCGGGCAGGAGCAGGTGGCGGGAGTAGCGGTTGCGCTGGTCGGCGGTGAGCGCCTTGGGGGTGACCCACGGGCGGCTCTCGTCCTTCCACTTGTTGAAGCCGCCGTCCATCGAGACGACGTCGGTGTAGCCGAGTTCCTGCAGGGTCTTGGTGGCGAACGCCGAGCGCACGCCGCCGGCGCACATCACCACCAGCTTCGCGTCCTTGTCGGGCAGACGGTTCTCGACCTGCGCCTCGAGGTTGCCGCGCACGATGGTGACCGAGTCGGGCACCACGCCCTGGGCCACCTCGTCGGGCTCACGGACGTCGAGCAGGGTGGCGCCCTCGGCCAGCAGGGCCTGGGCCTGTTCGGTGTCGACCTCGGTGATCTGCGCCTTGGTGGCGGAGAGGATGTCTCGGAACGATGCCATGGGATGTCCTTGGTTGGGGTTGCCGACAGTGGCCGGCATTCGAAAACCCTACAAGGTCAGTCAACAATTGGCGGCATCGGTTCTATTCCGACATCACCGCCGCCGTTCGCGCCGTTCAGGGCAGGATCGCCGGGAGCACCTGGGAGATCGAGCCCCGCACCATCACGTCGGCCAACCCGTCCATCTCGGTCGGCTCGCCGTTGACGATCACCACGTCGGCCCCGTGGTGCTTCGCGACGGGCACGACGTTGGCGATCGGGTAGACGCCCAGCGTGGAACCGATCGCCAGGAGCAGGTCGCATGCCTCGGCCGCCGCCTGGGCCCGCTGCAGGTCGGCGGCGACCAGACTCTGCCCGAAGCTGATCGTCGACGACTTGAGGATGCCCCCGCACTCGACGCAGGCCGGGTCGGGATCGCCGCCCCGCACCCGGTCGAGGGCGACCTGCATCGGATCCCGATACTCGCACCCGAGGCACACCACCTCCCGGACCGACCCGTGGATCTCGACGATCCGATCCGGGTCGCTCCCCGCCTCGTGGTGCAGCCCGTCGACGTTCTGGGTGATCAGCAGGTGGAGCTTGCGAGCCCGTTCCAGGGCCAGGAGGGCCCGATGACCGTCGTTGGGCTCGGCCGCCCAGATCGGTGAGTCGAGTCGGGTCTGCCAGGCCCGTCGCCGCACCTCGGGATCGGCCACGTAGGTCTGCAGCGTCGCCTGCTTCTCCGCCTGCGGGTTCTTCGTCCACACCCCCTTGGGCCCCCGGTAGTCGGGGATCCGGGAGTCGGTCGAGATGCCGGCGCCCGTCAGCACGACGACCCGCTCGGCCCCCTCGACCAGGGCGCGGGCCTCCTCGAGGGTCTCCTGGGGCGGCAGGGCGTCGACGTCGCTGGTCACACGCCGATGCTAGACACCGAGCGGTACCCGGGGCCGGGCCGGGCGCGAAGTAGCATCGGCCGATGCGCCTCTCCACCCACGAGCTGCTGGAACGAGCCGAACGGGTCGCCGCCACCGCCGCCCGCAAGCTGCCCGCGCCGGCCCAGGGGGCCCTGCACGACCTGCGGGATCGGGTGCGCACCGACGAGGCCCCGGCGGGCGACGACGACGCTGCGACCCGGCGAGCGATCTCGATCCTCAACAGCGCCGACAAGAACCTGCGCTACGACGCCCAGACCCATGCGATCATCGAACGGGTCTTCCGCGACGCCGACCCGAGCGCGATCGGCATCGACGTCGGCTGCCACGAGGGCCTGATCCTGCGACATCTCGTCGACGCCGCGCCCGAGGTCGAGCACCTCGCGGTGGAACCGCTCCCCCACCTCGCCGCCCACCTGCGGGCGTCGTTCCCGTCGGTGACCGTCCACGAGGCGGCGCTGGTGGCCGAGCCCGACGGTCCGCTCGAGTTCCAGCACGTCACCTCCAACCCCGGCTACAGCGGGATCCGGCAGCGAGCCTTCGACCGGCCCGACGAGACCGTGGAGACGATCTCGGTGGCCACGGCCCGGCTCGACGACCTCGTCGCCGAGGACGTCGACGTCGCCCTCCTCAAGGTCGACGTCGAGGGCGCCGAGCTGGGGGTGTTCCGAGGGGGCCGGGCGACGCTCGAGCGGTGCCGCCCGGTCGTGGTGTTCGAGAACGGGCTCGGCGCGGCCGACGTGTACGGCACCACCCCCGAGGACATCCACGGGTTCTTCAACGACATCGGGATGAAGGTGTCGCTCCTCGGCACCTGGCTCGAGGACGGCCCCCCGCTGCGCAAGGACCAGTACGCCCGCCAGTTCCTCGACGGCACCAACTTCTACTTCGTCGCCCACCCGGGCTGAGCCAACGACGGACTGGGCCTGCGACCGGCTGAAGCAGCGACCGGCTGGGCCGGTGGTCAGGCGCCGTCGGCGGTGATCGCCACGACCTCGTCGCCGCGCTTGAGGGAGACGATCAGCGTGCCGTCGAGCAGGGCGAAGTGGTCGGGCACGCCGTCGACGACGATGTCGAATCGCTCCAGCGACTGCCCGTCGGCGTAGCCGATCGTCGTCTGCTCCCCGGCCTCGCCCGCCACGAACCACACGCCGGTCGCCCCGACGAGTGGCTGGCGGGCCTGGACGTCGATGCCGCCGGTGATCACGCCGACCTCGGGGTCGATCCGGAGGATCCCGCTCTGGGCGACGACGATCACCGAGTCGTCGGTGGCGGCCACCTCCACGATCGGACTGCCGATCACCACCCGCTCGACTGGACCCCCGGTCACGGCGAGCTCGTCGCCTTCCACGGCCCAGCTGGCCCCGAAGGCGTCGAGCGGCGGGGCCGGTGGCAGGGCGCCGACCTTCACCGGACCGCCCTCGGCCGACACGTGCCAGATCGTCGTGTCGATCACCGTGTAGACCTCGTCGTCGGCGACGAGCAGGCCGGTCAGCCCCTCGAGGCCTGGGATCGTCAGCGTCTCGAGCGTGTCGGGGGCGACGCGGCTGACGGTCCCGTCGGCCCGGTTCGGCACCCAGACCGCCCCCTTGGCCGCCACCGGCGTGATGCCCTGCCGACCGACCGGCGCTTGGAAGAAGGCGGTCGGTTGGGTCGGATCGACGATCGTGACGACGGGCTCGGCGATGTCGGCGAACCACAGACGATCGTCCCACCACAGCGGGGTCTCGGGGTGTCCGGCGAGTTCGAGCTGATGGACGGGGGTGAGCGACGCGTCGACCGCGGTGATGCCGCCCTGGTGCGGGATCCAGGCGAGGTCGTCGACGACGACGGCCGTCCACGGCGACGCCCCGACCGCGAGCTCGGCGACGACGGAGAGTCCGGTCACCGTCGAGGCGTCGACCGTCGGCGCTCCTGTCGAGTCGCCAGCGGCGTCGGCGCCAACGCCAGCGTCGCCGCCCGCAGCGACGTCTGCGTCCTCGGCCCCCTGGTCGGCCGAGTCGTCGTCGCCGCCGGAGCAGGCGCCGAGGAGCACCACGAACGCCAGCAGTGCGCCGAGCGTGCGGCGGGCGCTGCCGCTCTGTGTCCAGCTCGCCCGTCGCGGGCTCGCCGTCGTCGTCCACGTCGGGTGATCGGTGGTGCTCATCCTCACGCCTTCCCTCGAGCGCCGCAGCGCCTGCGTGCCTCGGACGGTAGCGCTCCGACACGAAGGGGAGCGATCCCCCACCAGCAACGCTTGACGCTCGACAGCATTCGTTTACCGTTGATTGCGTTCGCTGCCCGAGGGCGGCCCATGCTCTACCCCGAAGACTGTTCCACCACGAGAGGTGCCCCCATGGCCGCCATCGATCACGACCCGACGACCCAACCCCCGACCACCGGCGCCACGCCGTCGGCGGCGCCTGCCCCGAAGCGTCGGGGCCGCCCCGAGCCGGCGTTCCCCGAACCGACGCTGCGGGTCGAGCCGTGGACCGACCCCGTCCTCGACGAGCTCGGCCACGATCCGCGCTCGCTCTACGTGGAGACGTTCTATCCGGCCGTGCTCGGACCGAGCTCGATCCTCCTGCTGCGCCGGCTGGCCGCTGCGCTCGAGCTCCACCCCGACGGGTTCGACCTCGACACGATCGCCCTCGCGCTGGAACTCGGGCTCGGGCAGAAGGGCGGCCGCAACAGCCCCTTCTGGAAGACGCTCGACCGCACGTGCCGCTTCGGCCTCACCCACCGCACCGGCCCCGTGCTGCGGGTCCGTCGTCGACTCGCGCCGCTCACGCTGCGCCAGATCGAGCGGCTCCCCCGACACCTCCAGCTGACCCACGCCCGCTGGCTCGACCCGACCGCGGGCCCCGCCGCCGAAGCGGCCTGAGACCGACCTCAGTAGGCGCCGTCGGACTTGAGGACCGCCGGGATCGTGCGGAACAGGATCGACACGTCGACGACGAGCGACCAGTTGTCGACGTAGTAGAGGTCGAGGCGGGTGTATTCCTCGAAGGTGGTCTCCGAGCGCCCCGACACCTGCCACATGCCGGTGATGCCGGGCTTCACCCGGAGCCGGCCGTAGAGGTCGGCGTCCCACTCGGCCATCTCCTTGGCGAGCGCGGGGCGGGGCCCGACCAGACTCATCTCACCCTTGAGCACGTTGAACAGCTGGGGCAGCTCGTCGAGGCTGGTCTTGCGGAGGAACCCGCCGACCTTGGTGACGCGAGGGTCGTCCTTCATCTTGAACAGCGGCCCGGCGCCCTCGTTCTGGTCCTGGATCTGCTCGAGGATCTCCTCGGCGTTCACGACCATCGTGCGGAACTTCATCACGTCGAAGGGCACACCGTTCTGACCGACGCGTGACTGCTTGAAGATCGCCGGCCCCTCGGAGTCGCGCTTGATGGCGATGTAGAGGCCGAGCAGCACCGGCGAGAGGACGGTGACGAGGAACGAGGCGGTGACGACGTCGAAGGTCCGCTTGGCGATCGCTCGCCAGCCGTCGCGCAGCACCGGTTCGACGTAGACGACCGGGAACCGCCCGAGGGGGCGGACCGTGAGCCGGCTGGGGTTGATGTCGGCCAGCGTCGAGGACAATTCGACGTGGATCCCGGCCTCGATCAGGTCGCGGATCAGGCGATTGGAGGCCCCGGTCTCGACCGCGGAGGCGGCGACGACGGCGCCGGTGGCGTCGTTGCGGCGGGCGGCGCCGAGCGCCTGGGTGGTCAGCTCGGCCGGGCTGGCACAGCCGGCCGGGTCGATCTGTTCGACGACCTCGTAGCCCAGCTCGGGCTCCTCGGCGAACATCGCCGCCATCTGCCGGGTCTCGTCGTTGTCGCCGATCATCAGCACCCGACGGCTGCGCCGTCCGGTGCGGCGGAGGCGACCGTAGTGACGGCGGTAGACCTCCCGCTCGGCGATCAGGGCCACGCAGCCGGCACCGGCGGCGATGGCCAACCAGATCCGGTCGATGGCGAGGTCGAAGGCGAACGCGATCGCCGCCACCGACGCGAGGCTCAGCAGGCTGGCGTCGATGATGCGACGCATCTCGTCGGATCGACGGGTGATGAAGCGGGCGGAGTAGAGGCGGGCCCGGCCGAGCCACAGCGCCCACGCGCCGAGCAGCGTCAGGCCGGCGGCCAGGCCGTCGTCGCCGGCCGACCGCAGGACCGTGGCGAGCACGATGGCGGCGCCGGCGACCGCGAGGTCCCAACCGACGTGCACGGCCTTGGCCCGCATGACGGACGCGAGGGAAGAACGTGTCGGTGTCGCCGCTTCGTTGTCGATCCGTTGCTCGACCAGAGCCACTGGTGCCGATCCTCCCGGGCCACGTGCATCGCCTGCCCTGGTCCATCGGCCTCCAGTGGCCCGAATTGAGGGGGAATCGTCAGTCGGCGAGCGACTCCCAGTCACGGACGAGCTGGGTGAGCAACCGGACGCCGAACCCGGTCCCGCCCTTGGTGATCAGGCCCGCGTCCTTCTCGCTCATCGCCGCCAGCCCGAGATCGATGTGTGCCCACGGGATGCCCTCGGCCACGAACTCCTTGAGGAACAGGCCGGCGGTCAGGGCGCCGCCGTAGGGGCCGGCGCCGATGTTCTTGACGTCCGCGATCGGCGAGTCGAGCTGGCTGCGGTACTCCTGGGGCAGCGGCAGCGGCCACACCGACTCCCCGGCGGTCGCCGCCGCGTCCTTCAGCCGTCCGGTGAGGGCGTCGCTGGTGCCCATCACGCCGGCCAGCGAGGTGCCGAGGGCGGCCGACACGGCGCCGGTGAGGGTGGCGATGTCGACGATGGCGTCGTGCTTGGCCTCCGACGCGATCGACAGCGCGTCGGCCAGCACGAGGCGGCCTTCGGCGTCGGTGTTGAGGACCTCGACCGTCGTCCCGTTGCGGGCGGTGAACACGTCGCCGGGGCGGGTGGCGTCGCCGTTGATCATGTTGTCGGTGAGCGGCACGTAGGCGGTGACCGCCACCGGCAGACCGAGGCGGGCGATCGCGCAGATCGCCCCGACCACCGCAGCGCCGCCGGCCATGTCGACCTTCATCGTCATCATGCCCTGGCCGGTCTTGATCGACAGGCCACCGGAGTCGAAGGTGATGCCCTTGCCGACGAGGGCGATCGAGCCCTTCGGGCGGCTCGGTGCGTGACGCAGCACCAGGAAGCGTGGCGGGTGGGTCGAGCCCTTGTTGACCGCCAGCAGGCCGCCGAGCTTCTCCCGGGCGATCTTCTTCTCGTCCCAGGCCGAGACCTTCACGCCGGCGGCGCCCGCTGCGGCGCGAGCGCGGGCCACGAACTCGACCGGGGTGAGGTCGCCGCCGGGGGTGTTGGTGAGGTCGCGGGCCAGGGCCACGCCCTCGACGATCGCCTTCGCGTCCTCGAACGCCCGCTTGGCCCCCGCCCCCTTGGCCACGATGGTGACCCGACGCAGCTTCAGCCACTCCGGCGCCTTCTTGTAGCTGTCGTAGCGGTACGAGGCGAGCCCGAGGCCGATCGCGACCGCCTCGATCGCTGGGCCGAACTCGACCTCGCCGCGGGCGTCGACGAGGGTGGTCGCGGCCGCTTGGTGCCGACCGACGACCCGCACGAACCCCGCCGCGGCGCCCCGCAGCGCAGCGGCGTCGACGTCGGCCCGCGGCCCGATCCCGACCAGGACCCGAGCCGGCTCGTCCGAGGGCCCGGTCAGCACCAGCGTCTGGCCGACCTTGCCCTCGAAGCCTGCGGCCGCCGCCGCCGACGCCCAGTCGGGCGAGAGGTCGTCGAGCTCGTCGGAGGCGACCGGCTCGTCGTGCACGGTGGCGCTCTTGGGGAGGGATGCGGCAAGGCTCAGCGTCGGCATGGGCCGAGCATACGAGGGCGGTGCGCTCGGTTGGCCGACCGGCCCGCGCTGGGCGGGCGGCCGCACCGCGGGTGCTCAGCGCTGGTGGCCCGGCAGTCGCTGGCTGCGCTCGACGACGGGGGCGAAGAGGTCGCCGTGGGTCGCCACCCGCTCGAGGACCTCGCTCGCCGTGAACCGCAGGGCCGCGCCGTCGGCGCCGCCCGCCACCTCGTCCCAGGTCAGCGGCGTCGACACGGTCGGCTCGGCCCGGGCTCGCAGCGAGTAGACCCCGATCGTCGTCTTGTGGTGGGAGTTCTGCGACCAGTCGACGAACACCTTGCCGGGGCGGTCGGCCTTCTTCATCGTCACCACGACCTGACCCGGCAACTGTTTCATCAGCAGTTGGCCACACGCCAGGGCGAACTCCGAGGCGTGGGCGTGGGTGTGGACCCCGTCCTCGCCCGGGGGCGGTCCGAGCGGCACGTAGATCTGCAGCCCCTTCGACCCCGACGTCTTCGCCCACGCGTCGAGGCCGACGGCGTCGAGGATCTCCCGCAGGGCGAGGGCCACTCGGCAGCACTCGACGATCGTGGCCGGTGCGCCGGGGTCGAGGTCGAACACCAGGATCGTCGGGTGGTCGAGGTCGGCCGATCGCGCCATCGGCACGTGGAGCTCGAGGGCGGCCATGTTGGCGGTCCACACCAGCGCCGCCGGCTCGTCGAGGGCGCAGTACTCGATGCCGCCGCGGCGGTCGCCGGGCCCGAGGGCCACCCCGAGCCAGTCGGGCCGGTGGGAGGGGCAGCGCTTCTCGAAGAACGACTGGCCCTCGACGCCGTCGGGCCAGCGCCGCAACGTGATGCAGCGACCCTCGAGGTGGGGCAGCATCGCCGACGCGATGCGTGCGTAGTAGTCGATCACCTCGGCCTTGGTGAACCCCGCCCGGGGGTAGAGGACCTTGGAGAGGTTCGACAGCGACAGGGTGCGCCCGCCGACGTCGACCTTGACCCGGTCGGTCACGAAGGGCTCAGGCGGCGGACGACGCGGCGTCGTCCTCGTCGGCGGCGGACGCTGCCGGCTCCCCCTTGGCCGACGGGTGGCGGCCCTTCGCTTCCTTGGCGGCCTTCACGCTGGCCTCGAGGGCGGCGAGGAGGTCGACGACGCCGTCGTCCTCGGCGGCGGCCGGGAGTTCGACGGTGGTGACCTCACCCTGCGACTTGGCCTCGATCAGGTCCATCACCTGCTCGCGGAAGGTGTCGCGGTAGCGCTCGGGTTCGAAATCGGCCGCCAGCGAGTCGATCAGCTGGGTGGCCATCGCCCGCTCGGCGTCGGTCACCTCGATCTCGTCGAGACCGTCGAGCCCGGGGATGTCGTCGGCCTCGACGACCTCGTCGGCGTAGATCATCGTCGAGATCATCAGGCGGCCCTCGACCGGACGGATCGCGGCCAGGTACTGCTTGGTCCGCATCACCATCGTCGCGATCGCCACCCGGCCCGAGCTCTCCATCGCCTCGGCCAACAGTGCGTAGGACTTGCGAGCGAGCTCGTCGGGGACGAGGAAGTAGGCCGACTCGTAGAAGATCGGGTCGATGTCGTCCTGGAGGACGAAGTCGGTGATGTCGATCGTGCGGGACGCCTTCGGCGCCAGCGCGGCCATCTCCTCGTCGGTGACGACGACGTAGTTGTCCTTGGAGATCTCGTAGCCCTTCACGATCTCGTCGTAGGGCACCTCGTCACCGGTGAGGGCGGAGACGCGCTTCTGCTTCACCCGGGCGTTGGAGCGCCCGTCGAGCTGATTGAACCGCACCGACTTGCGGCTCACGGCGCTGTAGAGCTTCACGGGCACCGACACCAGCCCGAAGCTGATGGCGCCACTCCAGATCGCTCGGGGCATGGCTCCTCCTACCGATGGATGCTGGCAACGCTATTCCATCGGCAGCTGCTCGGGCGACGAAAGCTGCGCCGGTGGGCGGAACCGCTCAGCGGCCAGGGCCTGCCTAGGCGGCGTTGTTGAGCGCCGCCCTGGCCACCAGATCGATGCCGAAGGCGGTGAGGATCGCCAGGTAGAGCAGCCCGGTGGCGGCCATCACCGCCGAGTACTGCTTCTCCCGCAGGGCCGCCTTGGTCACGAACACCAGCCCGAGCGTGGTGACCACGCACGCCACCCAGAACCACCCGAGCATCCCGGCGTAGCCGTCGGGGATGGTGCCGTCGATGACCGAGATCATGCCGGTCGGCAACAGCAACAACAGCACCTCGGGGGCCCAGAGCCAGCCGGTGTAGTTGATCAACTCGTGGAGGGGCTCGCGCGACAGGCCTGGCTGCACCAGGTACCAGTGGCCGAGCAACATGGCGTCGCTCACCGCGCCGAGGAACGCCGCCCCGACGAGGACACGAGCGAGCTGCAACCAGGCCGGATCGCCGGCCTGCAGCCCGGCGGCGACGAGGCCGACGAACCCGAAGGCCGGGGCGATGAGGTCGAGGCGGGGATCGAACTCCGGCCCGTCGTCGGTCTTGGTGCGCTCGAGGGTGTCGATGCCGGTCATCGCCGCCACCCGCGCGGTGCGGGTCTCGGCCAGCTGCCGCTGGCCCGACACGCCGACGTTGCGACGACGCCAACTCTGCACGCCGGCGACCAGGGTGCCGAGGACCACGCCGGCGGAGCCGAGTTCACGGATCGGCCGGACGCCGTAGCGCAGGCCGAGGACGAGGGCGCCGAGCGCCATCAGGCCGAAGGTGAGCCGCATCGTCCAGCCGTAGCCGAGGCCGACGATGCGGCGGCGTGTGGTGATCCAGGTGAAGAACAGGCCACCGGTCGCCCACTGGAGCAGGACGGTGGCGCCGTGGAGGTCGAGCACGGGGCGTCAGCCGTCGAGCACGGCGAGATGCCGCTCGGCCTGGTTGAGCGAGCGCGGGCCGTCGTCGGTGGCGACGACGATGTCCTCGAGGCGCGCCCCCCAACGGTCGGCGACGTAGAAGCCGGGCTCGATGCTGAAGGCGTTGCCGGCCTCGAGGGGGCGGTCGTTGCCCTCGACGAGGTAGGGGTCCTCGTGCTCCTCCACGCCGATGCCGTGGCCGAGGCGGTGGAGGAACCACTCGTCGAGCCCGCCCTCGGCGAGGATGCGCCGGGCGAGGCGGTCCGGTTCGTGGGCCGGGGTGCCGACCGTGGCGGCCGCCGTCGCCGCCGCCTGGGCCTTGCGCAGCAGGGCGTAGGCCTCCGCGTACTCGGCCGGCGGTTCACCGATGTGGACCATGCGGGTGATGTCGCTGCAGTAGCCGGGGCCGCCGTCGGCCTCGGCCGTCGTGCCGCCGAAGTCGCAGAGCACGGCCTCGCCGGGCTGGATCACCCGATCGCCGGGATGATGGTGCGGGCTCGCCGCGTTGGGGCCCGACGCCACGATGGCGAAGTTCACCTTGGCGTGCCCCTCGGCGAGGATGCGACGGCCGAGCTCGGCCGAGACGTCGGCCTCGGTGCGGCCGACCAGGGGGATCTCGCCGCCCTGCAGGGCGGCCGCCACCCGATCGACGCCGGACGCAGCTCGCTGCAGCGCCTCGATCTCCGCCGCGTCCTTCCGCTGCCGGAGCGGCCCGACGACATCGGAGCCGGCCGTCCACGATCGACCCGGGAGGGCCCGCTGCAGCGCCACCAGGAAGCGGCTCCACGTGTG
Organism: Acidimicrobiales bacterium; assembly: GCA_052032035.1. Lineage (GTDB taxonomy): Bacteria > Actinomycetota > Acidimicrobiia > Acidimicrobiales > SZUA-35 > JAWSVN01. The sequence continues at coordinate 11,275 of JBPEXC010000070.1, forward strand.
ATCGCCGATCGCCAGGCGCTCGCCGGCGCCGACGAGCTCGGCGACCCGGGCGATCGGGTCGTCGGTCTCGCCCCAGCCGGCGATCTCGAACACACCGTCGATGGCGTGGACACGAGGCACCTCGAAGCCGGGGATCACCAGGGTCGGTGTGGTGTCGCGGGTGACCACCAGCATCGTGAGCCGTTCGAGCGGCATCGCCTGGTAGCCGATCAGCCACGGCAGATCCGACCCGACCGACAACAACAGGGCGTCGACGCCCTGGGTCTCCATCGCCGCTCGCACCCGGTCCAGTCGCTGCTCGAACATGCGCCCAACGGTAGCGCTCCGGAGCCGCCGACGGCCTAGCCCGGATGAGCCCAACGACCCCTCCCCGACCACCGACGGTGGCCGATGGAGATGCACAGCGGGAACCTGAGTAGCTGCGAGGCAGGAGTGCACGCCAACACCACCGTCATCCACGAGTCGATCCAACAGCACCACACCCCGGGCCGGTCACCTCTCATCGAGGCACCGCTGGCCACTGCAGCCCAGCGTCTCGACGCTCGGCTCGAGGCGGTGCGGATCGCGTATGACCTGGATCGGCGCGCCCTCCTGACCTCGCAGCGCCTCGTCGCCGTTCGGCGACCCTCCCCCTCGGTGGAGGAGTTCACCCGCTTCGTGGCCCTGCCGATGGCCGGCCGGCTCCGCACCCGGGCCGTCGCCGCCATCGACGCGGCCCTCCCGGAGCTCTACGCCGACGTCGCCCGGACCCAGCGCCTGGTGGCCGATCACCACCCGCGGCTCGATGCCCGAGCCCGCCGTCGGCTCGTCGACGATGCCCTGGCCCCGGTCCGGGCCGTCCGTCTGGATCGTGGCCCACTCGACGACCTCGGCCACCTGTGGCAGAAACGACTGCGCCGAGCCGCCGCCGCCCGGGCCCTGGGCGCCATCGCCTGGGCGCCTGCCCGTGACGCCTCGCAGACCCTCGATGCCGCCGAGCTCGCCCTCGTCGCCGAGACGCCGTGGGCGCACGGCGACCGGCTGCTCAGCCTGTTCGAGATGGCTCACGCCGACGTGCGGGACCATCTCGTGGCCGCCGTCGACCGCGCCGCGGCGGTGTCGCCGGGCATCACCGGGCGGGGCGTGGCGTCGGCAGCGGCATGCTGAGCGGGTGCATCCCGTCAGCACGATCCTCTTCATCTTCGGCTACGCACTGACGCTCCCCGCCCTCACCCGCCTCGTGGCGGTGATGAACGAGCGACATCGGCTGCCCTTCGCCGGCCATCAGCTCGGCATGGGGGTCGCCCTGCTCGGCTGGCTGCTCCGGGGCCGCTGGGTGATCGCCGGCCTCCACCTGGTGTGGATGGTCGTGGCCAGGGTGTGGTTCGCGCTCGGGAAGAGCGCTACGACGCCGCCCGCCCCCGGAGAGCGCCGCCGGTGGCTGCGCCTGCGGCGGCGTGGCCGGCATGGTGGGACGAGCGGGTGAGCGGGCTCGACTCGACGTGCGCCAGGCCGAGGCGGGCCTCGCCGATGTGCTTCCACGCCTCGAAGGTGTCGGGTTCGACCCAGCGGTGGATCGGCAGGTGGGTGGTCGTCGGGCGGAGGTACTGACCGATCGTGACGATGTCGACGCCGACCGCCGCGAGGTCCGCCATCGTGGCGACGACCTCCTCGTCGGTCTCGCCCATCCCGACGATGATGCCGGACTTCACCAGCATCGAACCGTCCCGGCCCGGGGCCGACAGAGCGCCGCGGGCGAGCAGGGTGAGCGAGCGGGCGTAGCCGGCCGACGGTCGAACCGCACGCTGGAGGCGGGCCACGGTCTCGATGTTGTGGTTGAGGACGTCCGGACGGGCCTCGATGATCGTGTCGAGATCGGCGGCGCTGCCCTTGAGGTCGGAGATCAGCACCTCCACCCCCGTGCCGGGGCTGGTCGCCCGGATGGCCCGGATGGTCTCGGCGACGATGCCGGCGCCGCCGTCCGCCAGGTCGTCACGAGCCACCATCGTCAGCACGGCGAAGTCGAGCCCGAGCTCGGCGACCGCGTCGGCCACCCGTTGGGGCTCGTCGACGTCGACCGCCTGCGGCTTGCGGGTGTCGACGAGGCAGAACCCACACTTCCGGGTGCAGCGTTCGCCGAGCAGCATGAACGTGGCGGTGCCCTCGTTCCAGCACTCGAAGATGTTGGGACAGCCCGCCTCCTCGCACACCGTGGTGAGCGAGAGCTTCGACGCCGTCTTCTTGAGGCGCCGATACTCGGGGCCCGTCTCGAGCTTCACCCGCATCCAGTCCGGCTTGCGGGTCGAGAGGTCGAGGCCTCCCTCGACGCCGGCCTGATCGAGGCGGCGGCCCAGGTGGACGGGCACGCCCTCGCGGGCCGACGGGGTCGGCGATGCGTGCCCACGGTCGCGGGTGGCCACGATCCGGTCGCCGGCTCCCTCCCCTCGGCTGAAGGCGCTGAGGTCGTCCGGGGTGTGGCGCCAGGCGACGTCGGCCCGGTCGACGGGTCGACCAGGGGCGAGGAGCCGGGCGGCATGGCCGGCGACGAGG
>JBPEXC010000071.1:0-14691 GCA_052032035.1 Acidimicrobiales bacterium
GCGGCGTGCGGGTGGCGGCGGCGATCCCGAGGAAGCGGTCGCGCCGCAACTCGGCCCGAACGGCGTCGGATCGATGCTGGTAGTCGACGACGATCCAGTGGGCGTCCATCACGACCCGGAACACGACCTCGAACGGACCACGACGCAGCACCTTGCGGCCCATCAGGCCGGGCTGATCGATCCGGCGCACCTCGACGTCGAATCGGTCCGCGACGTCGAGGACCCTGGCCTCGGTCGCCAGCTTCCCGGGGTCCCGCGCCGGTCGGGGCGCGTGCAGCACCCCGATGTCGCGCAGCGACGAGCCGACGATCTCACCGTCCTCCCGCCAGTAGCGGACCGGCACGCCGTGTCGCCGGGCGGCCACCATCACCGCTCGGTGAGCGTCGCCGTCGAGCGAGGCGACCGGAAGGTCGACGGCCTGCAGCGGGCCGCCCGGCCCCACCCACGAGATGGTGGCGACCCGAGGGCGATCGCTCGTTCCTCCCGGTTCGCTGCCGGTGAGGGCGTGGACGATCTCGTCGCCGACGAAGTCGCCGGCCGTGGCCTTCGCCGAACGGGGGCGGATGCGGTCGGCGACGTGGAGTTCGACCGGACCGGCAGGGCGCGACGCGAGCAGCGCCTGGAGCGTGAGACCGTCGGCAGCCGATGGAGCCGTCATGCGATCCCCGTCGACCGCAGCGGCTCGAACTTGACGGTAGATCTACTCGGCAGCGTCGAGGGCCGCCATCCCGTCCCCCTTCGACCCAAGTTTCTCTAGGTTTCCTCCAGAAACTCTAGGGAGCGGCGCGCGCCGGCCGCAAGCGATGCCGTCAGGGACGACACGAGGCCCCGGCACACGCCGAGTACTCGGCCACCAGGGCCTGGGCGGTGGTGAGGTCGGGGTCGTTGCCGGGGTCGCCGTCGGCCAGCAGGTTGACCAGTTCGTGGGGGTCGACGGTGAGGTCGTAGTACTCGCGGAAGTCGACGGTGACACCGTCGGCTGCGAGGTACTCGGAGTAGACGAAGGTGTGGGTGCGCACCGACCGCCAGCTCGGGATGCCGCTGCCGTTCGACAGGTCCTGGGCGTACTCGGTGAACGCGTGGGCCCGGTCGTAGCCCGAGAGGATGTCGACGCCGTCCATCCAGCTCGGCACCGGCACGCCTGCGGCGGCGAGCACCGTCGGGGCGATGTCGATGTTGGCCACCCAGCGGTCGTCGGTCGAACCGGGCACGACCTCGCCCTGCCAGTAGACGAGGAACGGCACCCGGATCGCCTCCGCGTAGGGCACGAACTTCTCGTCGAGTCGGTGTTCGCCCCACAGGTAGCCGTTGTCGGAGGTGAGGATCACCAGGGTGTCGGCGAGTTCGCCGGTGGCCTCGAGGTGATCCATCAGGCGGTCGACCTGGTCGTCGTAGGTGTAGAGGGTCCGCACCATGTCGAGGCGGAGCGACTCGGTCGCCGCCGCGGTGCGGTTGCGGTTCTGGACGAACTGGGGCTTGTCGCTCCGGTCGGCCTCGTCGATGTTGGGGGTCGGGAGCCGATCGGCGACCGGGGCGTCGGCGTACTGCGGCTCGGGGGTGGAGGGCTTGTGGGGCACGACCGGGGTGAGGTGGAGGAACCACGGCCGATCGTCGTCGGCGGCCCGGAACTCCTCGAGGTAGTCGATGCCCTGGCTGAAGGTCCGGATCGTCGAGTTGCCCGGCTCGCGACGATTGACGCCGTCGCTGTTGATCCACACGTCGTAGTAGCCGCCCTTGAAGTAGGTCCAGCGGTCCCAGTGGGGAGCGGTGAGCTGCTGGGGCCAGAAGTGGACGTACTTGCCGGCGAAGGCGGTGAAGTAGCCGGCGTCGGCCAGGTAGCGCTGGACGGTGAGGTTCTGGTCGAGGGCGGCGACCCGTTGCCCGAGCACGCCGTTGTTGTGGATCAGCTGACCGCTGAAGAGCGAGGCCCGCGACGGACAGCACGAGGGTGTGGTGACGTAGCCATTGGTGAAGGTGACGCCGCCGTCGCCGAACCAGGCGTCGATCTGGGGCAGGTGACGCAGCGAGTCGGCCCGCTGATCGTCGGTGTTGATCACCAGGATGTTCGGCGCGCTCGCCGACGCCGCCGGTCTCGGCCGGTCCGGTTCGACGTAGATCTCGAGCTGCCAGTCGGCGGCCCCGCTCACCGTGGTGATCTCGATCGAGTAGTCGCCGGGCGCGAGGTCGGTCTCGATCCCCTTGGCCACCCAGGTGGTGAGGGTCGAGTCGAGCACGGTGCCGCTGGCGTCGCGCAGGCGCAGGTGGAGTTCGCCATCGGCCTGGCGGTACTGCAGGCTCGCCCAGATCCGCCCGGCGTCGTCGACGGTGAAGGGAACGCTCTGGACGGCCGGCCCGCTGGCTCCGCTGGCATCGCCCCGCCCGGTGTGGGCGTCACGGGTGGGGCCGCCGGGCTGCGGGCCTGGGCCGCCCGATCGGTAGGTGGCGGTGAGCGTGTGGTCGCCGGCGCCGCTGGTGGCCCACACGGGGAGACGGTAGGTGGTGCCCGCCTCGACGTCCCAGGTGATGGTCTGGGGCGACGGCGCACCGAAGGGCATGTCGTCGAGCCACGCGCCGCTGGCGTGATCCCGCAGCACGAACCGGAGGAACCCCGAGCCGGTCCACGCCAGGGTGAAGTCGACGGCGCCCGAGCGCGGCGCCGTCCAGGTCGTCTGCCCCCAGCGGGGGCCGGTGTCGCCCGTGGCGTCGCGCACGCCGCTGCTGATCGGATACGTCTCGCCCTGGGGGCCGGCGTCGACGGAGACGGTGAGGTCGGTGGCGCCCTCGGTGATCCAGAGCCCGATCCGCACGGCGGTGCCGGCGTCGAGGTCGGCCGTGAGCGTCTGGTCGGCGCCGGCGCTCGCTGGGACCGAGGCGAGCCACTGGTTGGTGGCCGCCACGCGCAGCGCGGCCCCGGTGACCGCCGAGGGATCCGAGCGGGACACGGTGAAGGTGTGGCTCCCGGCGACGGTGGGGGTGTACTCCACGGCCCGCCAGGTGGGGCCGCCGACGGTGAGGGAGGTGGTGGCGATCGTCGTCGCCTGGGCGCCCGTCGGGGCGGCGACGCCGGCGGTCAGCGCAGCCAGGATCAGGCCAACGACACCGATCGTCCAGCACCGTCGAACCGCTCGACCTGTCGCCACCGTTGTCACCACTGCTGCCACCACTCGTGCCTCCGCCTGCTCGAGGCGGGTGCGTGGTCGCACGGAGCCGCCGTCGAACGGCGAGCCTAGACGGTCACGCTCCGCGGTGCCTGGGTCGCCGAACTCACCGAACGTGACGAGAAGTACCCTCCCGGGATGGGGCAGGATGGCGTGATGACCGACACGCCTCGCTTCGACGGGTTCCGGATCGACCTCGACGGCCCCCGTGCCGATGTGGTCCTCGACCAGCCGGATCGGCTCAACCCGCTGTCGACGGCGACCCTGCTCGGCCTGGAGACCGCGGCCCGATGGCTCGACGGGCGACCCGAGGTGCGGGTGGTCGTCGTGCGGGGCGAGGGGCGGGCGTTCAGCGCCGGCGCCGATCTGGCGTCGTTCCAGGGCGCCGCCGATCCGGCCGAGGTGCACGCCAGCGCGGATGCCGGTCGGCGCATGGCCGACGCCCTCGAGGCGATGCGGGCCGTCGCGGTGGCCCAGCTGCACGGCCACTGCGTGGGCGGCGGCCTGGTGTTGGCGGCCGCCTGCGATCTGCGGGTGGCGGCGGACGGCACCCAGTTCTCGATCCCCGAGGTCGATCTCGGGATCCCCCTGGCGTGGGGTGGGATCCCCCGCCTGGTTCGCGAGATCGGCCCGGCCGCGACGAAGGAACTCGTCATGACCTGTCGCCGCTTCGACGCCGAGGAGGCGAAGGCGCTCGGGTTCCTCAATCGGGTGGTGGCGCCCGACGCGCTGGCGACGTCGGTGGACGAGTTGGCGGCCTCGCTCGCCGGGAAGCCGGCGTTCGCGGTGGCGATGACCAAGCGGGCGACCAACGCCGTGACGGCCAACGCCACGGCGATGGCGACCTCCTGGGCCGACGCCGCCCAACTCACCCAGGGCCTGCGCGACCCCGAGGGACGAGCCGCCGCCCAGGCCTACCTCGAGCGGGTCCGGTCACGCTGATCCCACGGCCCGAGCGACGCCGCTCGGTCAACCGGACGGCCACACCGAGGTGTCGGGGTGGAGCCCGTGCCAGGCGAACCAGAACCCCTGGAGCACGTCCGCCCGGCGACCGGCCTCGTCGAACGCCTCCGCGCCACCGGACGTCGCGACGACGGTGAACATCGCGCCGCCGACCTCGACCGTTACCTCCTCGCCCGGCGCCCCGAGGGCGTCGATGTCGACGGCGAGGTGATGCCCGTCGTGGGAGAGGCCGAGCACGAGGGCCTTGGCCGGGAGCTCGTCGCCGAACTCGGCCACGGGAAACCAGAGCTCGTCGCTGCGGTAGTAGCTCTCGTAGGCCGCGCCGGGCCGGTAGTCGAAGGTGATGGGCGGACGTTCGGGCTCGTCGAAGAAGATCGGATCGGGCAGGTCGAGCACCTCGGTGTCGGGGTGGGCCTCGAGCCACTCGGCCCACGTGCGGTGCTCGGCGGGCAGGGTGACGAGTTCCGTGCCGGTCTCGGGCCCGGCGACCCCGAGGCCGCGGAGGTGGTGCCACAGCGAGCCGGTCTCGACATCGACCATCAGCTTGTTGGAGTCGAGCAGGAGTCCGCTGGTGAGGAAGGTGCGGTCGCTCCCCTCGACCGAGGCGTCGAAGACGAGGCCGGTGCGACAGAGCGTGCAGTACACGACCGCGATCTCCCGATCGGCGACGGTGTCGTTGACCAGCTCGTGGTGCAGGATGATCCGCAGCGGGTAGGCGACCGCCTCGCCGTCGAGCTCCACCCCGAGGACGATCTCGTCGGGCTCCATCCAGGGGGCGTCCGCCGGCGCCAGGCGAGCCGGGTCGTCGAGCTGCGGGATCCCGCCGAGGGGCACCCCGCCCCACTGGATCGCCGCCAGCTCCGCCTGGTCGGCCACCTCGGCCAGGAGCGGACCGAACCGCTCGTCGATCTCGGAGTAGGCGACGACCTTGAACTCCCGGTAGCCCTCGCCGCCGTCGATGCCCTCGTCGCGCAGCCAGCCGCCGTAGGCGTTGAGATCGAGGATCCTCGCCTCGGCCGCGATCCCCGACCAGCGGGCGAGGATCTCGCTGCTGTGGTCGTCGACGACCGTGTTGCGGCCGAGCCGCATCAGGTCGAGCAGCCACGGTGCGAACCGCGGATCGTCGGCGGCGTCGACCAGGTCGACGAAGGCGGCCGCCGCCGGCGTCGTCTGGGTGTCCATCCACCGCTGGGCGGCGGCGAGCACCTCCTCGGAACTCACGTCCGACACGACGTCAACGCGGGTCGCGTCGCTGGTCGACGGGTCCTCGTCGGCGACACACGCGCTCGCCGCCAGTGCGGCGGCGACCACGAACACGAGCCCCCGAGCCTTCCTACACATCGGCTCCACGACGGGCAGGAACCGGCCACACCGGCGCGCTATTCCGCACGCCGTCGGCCGCTCACCCAGGCGCGGAGTCGACCACTGCTGCGTCGATTGCCCTGCACAGTCGCGATCAGCAGGGCCAGCCCGAACAGCACGTCCTGGTTCCCGATCGCCGGGACGCGGTCGGCCAGCTCGGGGATGAGGGACAGGAAGCCCGTGCCGATGATCGGCCCGAGCAACGAGCCGGCGCCGCCGAGCACCGCGGCGGCGTAGAGGCGGAACGAGAGCATCGCCTCGAACTGGGAGGTGAGCACGAACGACGCCGAGAGGGCGTAGAGGCTGCCGGCCGTGCCGGCCATCGCCGCGGTCACGCCGAGGGTGCCAACCTTGGCCCACAGCGGTCGCACCCCGAAGGCGGCGGCGGCGAGCTCGTTGTCGTTGACCGCCATGATCGCTCGTCCGGGTCGGCTCCGCAGGAGGTTCCTGGCGAACCAGAACCAGATCGCGACCACGACGAGGGTGACGCCGTAACGCCACTCGGCGGTGGCGTCGGCCCCGCCGAGCGACGACGGAGCGGCGAAGCCCGAGGTGTCGATGCTGAGGCCGGTCGAGCCACCGGTGAGACCGGGGAACTGCTTGGACAGCGGGCCGAAGGCGAGCGCGGTGCCGAGGGTGATCAGCGCGAGGTGGGGGCCGCGGACGCGCAGCGCGGGGATGCCGAGGACGATGCCGAAGGCGCCGGCGATGAGCGTCGCCCCGACGACGGCGACCGGCAGCGGCGCGCCAGCGGAGGCGAGGGTGGCGGTGGCGAACGCCCCGATGCCGACGAACACCCCGTGCCCGAGGGAGACGAGGCCCGCCCGGCCGGTGAGGATGCTGACGCCGAGGATCGCGAGGACGAGGCAGATCTGGCGGGTGAGCTGGGTGAGTCGCAGGTCGCTCAAGACGAACGGGGCGAGCGCCACCGCCGCGCCGATGACGGCGACGAGTGCGTGACGGGTCCTCACACCCGCACGACCCGGTCACGACCGAAGAGCCCGGCGGGCCGGATCATCAACACGATGATCATCGCCAGCAGCGGCGGCACGATCGACAGCTCGGTCGGCACCGGCAGGTAGCCGGGGACGAGGCTCTGGGACAGGCCGACGACGATGCCGCCGACGATCGCGCCGCCGGGGCTGTCGAGGCCGCCGATCGTGGCGGCGGCGAAGGCGAAGATCAGCAGCTTCATCATCAGGAACGGCTCGAGGACGAGGGCGCCGCCGACCAGGGCCGCCGCCATCGCCCCGATGCCGGCGGCCACGCCCCAGCCGAGGGCGGTGACGCGCACGACGGGCACGCCGACGAGCCGGGCGGAGGCGGGGTTGGAGGTGATCGCCCGGAACGCCAGGCCGGTGCGGGTCCGGGTCAGCAGGACCCAGAGGCACCCGACGACGACCAGCACCACCGCCCAGACGCCGAGGGTGGCGAACCGCAGCCGCGCTCCCCCGATGCCCACGTAGGCGTCGGGGTCGTTGGGGAAGGGGCTCGGCAGGGCGCGACTCCCGGTGCCCCACAGCGCGACCGTGAGGCCGTTGAGCACGATCAGCAGACCGATCGTGACGTTCATCCTGGTGAGGTCGGAGGCGTCGGCCACGGGGCGGATCGCGAGCCGTTCGATCACCAGACCGAGCAACGCCCCGAACACGGCGGCGCCGATCACGGCCAACCACGGGGGCCACGGGTGGCCCGGCAACACGTTGGCCAGCTCGGTGCCGGTCACGCCGGCGCCGAGGGCGGTCGCCGTCGGGGCGGTCATCAGGACGAGGCTGACGTAGCCCGAGAGCATCGCCATCTCGCCCTGGGCGAAGTTGAGCAGCCGGGTCGATCGATGGATCGCGACGAGTGCGATGGCGAGCGACGAGTAGATCGCGCCGTTGTAGAGGCCGTCGAACAGCCGCTGGAGGAGGAGTTGCACGGGAGCGCCTGGGGGTCGGGAACGGGGGTCGTGATCCGGCCGGGCCTGGAACGGCGACGGCCGGCGAAGCACGGAGGCTTCGCCGGCCGTCGGACCGTCAATCAGATGTCACCCGCTCGCACGGAGCTCGACGGGCGACAGGTGGATCAGCCGCAGCCACCGTTGGCGGTGTCCCAGGCGCAGGTCCCGGCGCTGCCGTTGAGGTCGATGGACCCACCCAGCTGGGAGAAGCTGGCGGTCTCGGAGTCCCACTCGTTGACCTGGGTGCCCTCGACCATGAACGCATCGTCCAGACCCGACATCGCGAACGAGATGCCCGGCAGGAGCTGCGGGTGGTGCATGTCGAGCGAACGCAGCGCCACCAGGTAGTTGACCCGGGTCACGCCGCCCTCGAGCTCGGCAGCGATCTTGAGCGCCTCGACGTGCGGCCAGCCGAACTCGCCGAAGCCGTTGCCGATGAGGGTGGAGGCCTCGGGATCGACGCCGGCGGCCTCGATGGTGTCGTACATGAACTGCATGTAGACGTCCTCACCGCGGAGCACGGCGTCGCCCGGATCCTTCCAACCACCGGCCAGGATCAGCCAGCCGTCGGAGGCCGCCTCGGCCGGGCCGAGGGAAGCGGAACCACACACCGACGGGCTCCAGAGCGCAGCGGCGTTCTCGGCGATGCCGGAACGGGCCACCTCCTGGTAGGCGATGGTGCACGGGGCACCGGCCGTCATGGCGATGAACACGTCGGGATCGGCGGCAGCCAGGGTCGTGACCTCGTTGGTCAGGGTGGCGGCGGCCACGTCGTGGCGCACGACCTCGACATCACCGATCACGTCGGAACCGTTGGCGGCTGCGAGGAAGCCCTCCTCGTAGGCCAGACCGAAGTCGTTGTCGGCCACGAGGGCGGCAACGGTGACGGGAGCCTGGTCGGCGAGGTTCTGCTCGATCCAGCTGGCCCAGAGCGTGCCCTCGGTCAGGTAGTCGAGCTGGAGGCCCGTGGTCCACGGGTAGTTGACCGGGTCGCCCCAGGCCGGGTGGCCGGTGAGCGCCATCGGGTGCGGCACGCAGTCGCCGTTGAGGCGGTCACGCACCGAGAAGGTCGGCGGGGTGCCGAGGGTCTGGACGGCGAAGGGCTCCTCGCCACCGAGGAACTCCTCGACGTACTCCTGGGTCAGCGCGGAGTCGTAGCCGTCGTCACGGGTGTCCAGAGCGATCTGGAGTCCGTCGGCGCCGATGCCTCCGTTGTCGTTGACGTAGTCGAAGTACACCTCCATACCGGTGGCGATGTTGCCGTAGATGGCGAGGGTGCCCGACTGGGCGATGATCAGACCGAGGTTGATCGTGCCGTCGCTCACGCCCTGCATGTTGTTCCAGTCGGCGGGGCAGTTGCTGAGGTCGACCTCCCAGCCACCGGGGCCGGTCATGGTGGTGCCGTCCTCGGAGAGGCCGTAGCCGTTCTCGGAGATCATCGAGACGATCGCCGCACGCTCCTCGGCCCAGAGGATCTCCCACTCCTCCATCGTGGTGGGCTCGACGAAGTCGGCGTCCTCGGCACCTTCGGCGGCCTCGGCGAGCGCTTCGTCGGCCTCGTCGGCATCGACGCCGCCGAGATCTTCGCTCTCTTCCTCGGTGCTGCCCTCTTCGCTCTCCGACGATCCCTCCTCGGAGGCACCCTCGCTGTCGCTACCGCCGCAAGCGGCAGCCACGAGCGCGAATGCGAAGAGCAAAGCAAACAATTGCTTCAATTTGGCTGTTGTCATGAAGTTTCTCCCCCTTGGTGATGAAACAACTTCAGGCTTGTTGAGACTTGATTCTTGTCGTTGACGGCCGGCCGGACGTGGACGATCCGGGCGGCGGATCGAGGCGGCGTTCGCCGGCTCAGGAAGCGGAGAGCTCGAGGTCGGGCGTCGCCGACGCACTCGAGCGAGGAGCGCCGCCCCCGGGCGGGGTCGGGATGACCTTGACCACCTTGGGCGCCAGCTTCTGGACGGCGCCGGCGATCCCGCGGGGAGCGAAGAAGACCACGCCGATCAGGATGAGACCGAAGATGGCCTGCGACAGCGGTCCGTCGCCGTCGAGGGTGAAGAAGCCGAGCGGGATCGACAGGTTCTTGGCGAACTCCCGCACGAACACGACGACGAGGGCGCCCCAGATCGGGCCCTGCATCGTGGCCACGCCGCCGATGACGAGCGCCACGAGCAGGTCGACCATGAAGACGAAGGTGAACGAGGTCTCGGCGACGAAGCCGGTGTTCATCGCGTACATCACGCCGGCGGCGCCACCGATGGCGGCGCTGAGGCCGAAGTTGATCACCTTCACCCGCCGGAGCTCGACACCGCTGACGGCGGCGCCGGTCTCGTTGTCGCGGATGGCGACGATCGCACGGCCGGGACGGCTCTTCAGCAGGTTGTTGACCCCGACGAAGCAGAGGATGGCGAGGAACAGGATGCCGAAGTAGCGGTAGCGGAACGGCTCCTCCGCGCTGAACCCGAGCGACTCGGCCCACCCCGGCGGGATGATCTCCTCGTTGATCTTCAACCCGTTCGCACCGCCGGTCCGACGGGCGATGCCGCCCATCTCCAGCTTGGTCAAGCCCGGGTAGGCGGCGGCGAACGAGATCGTCGCCATCGCCAGGTAGAGGCCCTTGATGCGGAGCGCCGGCACACCGAGCAGGAGCCCGAGCAGGAACGACCCGATCATCGCGAACGGCACGGTCATCCAGTAGTCCCAGCCGTGCTCGTGCACGAGGGTCGCACAGATGAATGCGCCGGTGGCGATGAACGCCGACTGGCAGAGGGCGAGCAGGCCGGCGTAGCCAACCACGAGGTTGAGGCCGAGCACCGCCGTGGCGATGGCGATGGCCCGGTTCAACCGGCCCACCTGGTACTCGGGGAGGATGAACGGAACGACGACCAGCACCAGGGTGAGGACGGCGAAGGCCGCGATCTTCAGGTTGCGATGCTGCGAAGAGCCTTGTTGGACGATCAATGCCATGTCAGTTTCCCCCTAGACCCGTTCGATTCGCTTGGTGCCGAACATGCCCGAAGGCTTGAACCACAGCACGATGAGCAACAGCAGCATGGGCGGCACCAGCGGGGTGGCCCGGAATGATTCGAGCGCCTCGATCTCGGTCAGGTAGCCGAGCACGAGGCTGTTGAGCAGCCCGACGACGATGCCGCCGATGGCGGCGCCGCCGATGCTGTCGAGACCGCCGAAGGCAGCGCCGGCGAGGGCGTAGACGAGGATCGGAGCCATCATGTTCGGGTGGAGCGTGAGGCGGGGCGCCACGAGGATGGCGCCGAGGGTGCCGAACGCACAGGCGGCGGCCCAGCCGAAGCTGAGGATCCGGCCGACCCGGATGCCGACGAGGCGGGACGAGTCGGTGTTGGACGACACCGCCCGGAAGGCGAGGCCCATCTTCGTCTTGTTGAGGATGAGCCAGACGGCGAGGTACATCAGGCCGAGGCTGACGATGATCCCGAGCGAGTCGTAGAACAGCCGGGCGCCGCCGATCTCGATGAAGTCGTCGAAGTTGTTCGGGAACAGGCTCGGAACCGCGCGCGGTTCGTAGTTCCAGACGTCACCGGCCACCGCGTTGACGATGTAGAAGATGCCGAGGGTGATCAGCACGACCGGTAGATGGTCCTGTGGGTCGAAGGGCCGAACGAGCACCCGTTCGACCGTCACCCCCAACAGCGACGACAACGCCATGGCGATCACTGCGGCGAGCAGCAGCGGCAGCTGGAACGCCTGCACGGCGAACACGTAGAAGAAGAAGGCACCCAGCATCGCCAACTCGCCCTGGGCGAAGTTGACGAGCGTGGTCGCCTTGAAGATGAGGACCAGGGCGATGGCGACGACGGCGTAGATGGCGCCGTTCGAGAGGCCGTCGATGGTCCGTTGGAGGAGGAGTGTGAAGTCCATGGTCAGCGCTCTCCCTGCAGATCGGCGGTCGGATTGAGGTCGGAGGACATCGGGGCGGGTCGGGGTGTGCGTCGATCAGGCACCGAGGTACGCCTCCTGGATCGCCGGGTTGTCCTTCAGCTCGGCGGCCGGACCACTCATCGTGATCGCGCCGGTCTCGAGCACGTAGGCCGACTCGGCGATGCCGAGGGCCAGGTTGGCGTTCTGCTCCACGACCAGCATCGTCGTGCCGTTCTCGCGGTTGATCTCGGCGAACGTCTTGAAGAGGTTCTCGATGATGATCGGGGCGAGGCCGAGGGACGGCTCGTCGAGCAGCAACAGCTTGGGGCGAGACATGAGGGCTCTCGACACGGCGAGCATCTGCTGCTCGCCACCCGACAGCGAACCGGCCGCCTGCTCCCGACGCTCACCGAGCACCGGGAAGTAGTCGAACCAGCGCTGGACGTCCTCGTCGATGCCCTTCTTGTCCTTGCGGATGTAGGCGCCGAGGTGGAGGTTGTCGAGCACCGACAACTCGGGGAAGGTGCCGCGTCCCTGGGGGACGTGGGCCACACCCTTGCTGACGATCTCGCCGGGGTCGGTCTTGGAGATGTCGACGCCGTCGACGATCACGGTGCCGCTCGACTCCACGATCGGCATGTTCGAGATCGAGCGCAGCGTGGTGGTCTTGCCGGCGCCGTTGGCGCCGAGGATGACGCAGACCTCGCCCTTGCGGACCTCGATGTCGAGGCCGCGCAGGACGTCGACCTGGCCGTAGCTGGCCTGGAGGTTCTTGACCTCCAACATCAGGTCGCTCATGCCACGGACTCCCCGAGGTAGGCGGCGATCACTTCGGGGTCCTTGCGCACGACGTCGGGATCGCCGTCGGCGATCTTCTGCCCGAAGTTCATCACGACGATCTTCTCCGAGATGGCCATCACCATCTGCATGTGGTGCTCGACGAGGAGGACGGTCAGGTGGTAGCGATCGCGGATCTGCTTGATCACGTCGGCCAGTTCGTCGACCTCGCTGTGGGTGAGACCCGAGGCCGGCTCGTCGAGCATCAGCAGCTTCGGGTCACCGATGAGGGCCCGGGCGAGCTCGATGCGCTTCAGCGTGCCGAACGGCAGGCCGGCGGCGGGGTGGAACGCGAACTGGTGGAGATCGAGTTCCTCGAGCGCGGCGTAGGCCTTCTCCTTCAGCATCCGCTCCTCGGCCTTGTTGCCGATGCCGAGGATCGAGCGGACGAAGCCGGACGAGGTGTTGGCGTGGGCCCCCACCATCACGTTCTCCATCACGGTGAGGCCGGGCCACAGCGCGAGGTTCTGGAACGTGCGGTAGACCCCCTGCTTGGAGATCTCGTGTGGTGCGAGCGCCAACAGGTCCTGGCCGTCGAACGTGACCGACCCCTCGGTGGGGTCGTAGATCCGACTCACGACGTTGAACAGTGTGGTCTTCCCAGCGCCGTTCGGCCCGATCAGCCCACAGATCTGTCCCTTGTCGATCCCGAACGACAACTCGGACAAGGCCGTGATGCCGCCAAACCTGACGGTGACATCCGAAACATCGAGAATCGGCATGCAGTTGTTCCCCCTTCAAAGCTACGTGCGACGGTTGTCACACAGCAAGCCTTCCGGGGAGCGACCTTAGCGGTCCGATATGTGGACTCCAAAATGCTTGGAGGAAGTCTGCCCAGCGTCACCGGCCACGAGGGCGTCGAGCATGCGGGGGAAGAGGTAGGCGTGGATGGGGAGGAGGGCATACCAGTAGGCCCTTCCCCACAGGCCCTTCGGGACGTAGCGGGCCCGTTGCTGCAGGGTTCCGTCGTCGATCTCCCACTCCAGCCACGCCTCGCCGGGCAGCTTCATCTCGGCCCGGAGACGCAGGAATCGGCCGTGCTCGATGCTGTCGACCCGCCAGAAGTCGAGCACGTCACCCTTTCGGAGGGCGTGGGGGTCGCGGCGACCGCGCCGGAGTCCGACCCCACCGAACGCCTTGTCGAGCAGGCCGCGGACCTCCCACAACCAACTGCCGGCGAGCCAACCCGTGCGCCCGCCGAGCGACGAGATCGCCCGCCAGACCCGGTCGACCTCACCGGGATCGAGATCGCGGCAACGGACGTCTTCGAGCACGGTGCCGCCGGCCCACTCGGGGTCGTCGACGTCGGGGAGGGCAGCCAGCTCCTCGAGTCGGTCCCCGGTCCAGTGGGTCGGGATCTCGAGGTCGTCGACACGGGCGAGCGATCGGTGGATCGCCTCGGCAAGACCGACCGGCTCGAGCCCGAGGGCGTCGGCGGCGGGTCGACGGGTGACGACGACGTCGTTGACGAGGCTGTGGACCAGGTCGCGAGCGAGGTCGCCCGGGAGCGGGGTGACCAACGAGACCCAGTGCGACGACAGTCCGGGCGTGAGCACGGGCACCGGCGCGATGCGACGGGCCGGGAGCTCGGCCACCTCGGCGTAGCACTGCATCATCTCGGCGTAGGTCATCACGTCGGCCCCGCCGAGCTCGAGCACGTCGTGGCCGGGCTCGGTCCGGCGCGCCGCGGCCTCGAGGGCGTCGAGGACGTCGTCGACGGCGGTCGGCTGACAGCGGGTCTCGGTCACCCAGCGCGGCACGATCATCACCGGCAGCACCTCGGTGAGCCAACGGAGCATCTCGAACGACGCAGAGCCCGAGCCGATCACCAGCGCTGCCCGCAGTTCGGTGACGGGGATCGGTCCGTCGGCGAGGACGCGCCCGACCTCCTGGCGGCTGCGCAGGTGGGGCGACAGCTCGTCGCGCTCGTCACCGAGGCCGCCGAGATAGACGATGCGGCCCACCCCGGCGCGTTCGCAGCCGATGCGGAACGCCTCCGCCAGCTCCCGATCGCGCTCCTCGAAGTCGTCGGCTCCGAGCGAGTGCACGAAGAAGTAGGCGACGTCGACGCCCTCGGCGGCCGCGGCAACCGAGTCGGGGTCGCCGACGTCGGCCTCGACCGCCTCGAGGTGCTCGGCGAGCGATGGGGGCAGGTCCTCGGGCGAGCGACTCACGCCGACCACCTCGAGACCGGCATCGGCTAGGCGGGGGGCCAGTCGACCGCCGATGTAACCGCTCACCCCCGTGAGCAGCACACGTCGGATCGGCGTCGTGCGGCCCGACGGGTCGGGAGCGGTGTCGGCGACGGGGTCGGCAACGGGATCGGCGAGCGAGGTCGGAGCGGTCACGGGCGGGGCCTTACCCCTCCCCCGCGCTGTTCAATCTCGACGCTGTTCGATCTCGGCGGGTCTCACCCGTGGCGCGTCGATCGCGAGGGACGGGGCCGCGCGGCCGGATCGGTCAGAAGTCGGGCTGCCACTCGTCCTCGGCGCCACCCTGGTACTCCGGCAGCGGTTCGGACGGATCGGCCTCGGG
>JBPEXC010000072.1:0-2642 GCA_052032035.1 Acidimicrobiales bacterium
GAGGTTGCGCATGAAGTGGTCCTGCACGGCGTCGAGTCCGGCGAGGCCGTGCCCGGCCGCGTAGGCCGCCACCACCGGTGACCCGTCCCAGCACCCGGCGGGCACCTCGTCGCCGCCGAGATGGACCGTCGACGCGTCGAACAGGTCGACGACGGTGCCGATCACCGTGTCGAGGACCCGGCGGGTGGCGGGCAGGCCCGGGTAGAGGACGTTGCCGACGAAGCCCTGCACGCTGACCGCGGTGGGGGTGTGGGCCGGGTCACGGAGGTCGGGCACCGACTGCAGGAGGGCGAAGCAGTGGCCGGGCAGGTCGACCTCGGGCACCAGCTCGACGCCGAGGCGACGCGCCCGGCCGACCCAGGAGCGGATCTCCTCGACCGTGTAGTGGCCGCCGCTCGGCTCGGGTCCGCTGCCGAGCAGGGGAGGGATGGCGAGGCCATGACCCCGCCGAGCGCCGATGTCGGTGAGGGACGGCAGGCCGGGGACCGGGAACCGCCACGCCTCGTCGTCGGTCAGGTGGAGGTGGACGCGTTCGAGCCCGAGCGCTGCGGCGGTGTCGATCAGTCGCTCGACGACGCGGGCCGGATACCACTGGCGCGCCAGGTCGAGGTGCACGCCGCGCCACGGCACCAGTGGTCGCAACGTCGCCCGGTCCGAGCCGGGGTCGAGGTCGGCGCACCGCCGGAGCGCCGCTCGGGCCGCCGTCAGGTCGGCGGCCGTGATCGTGATCTCGCCGTCGACGGCCGACAGGGTGGCGGTGTGGGTCGGGAGCGACCGGTCGTGGTGGACGGTCGTGGCGGGCGGCGCCTCGAGCTCGTGCCAGTCGGTGGCGACCCGACCCGGACTGACTGGCCCAACCGACATCGACACCGGCTCGACCCGGACCGAGCCGGGCCCCTGGCCTTCGAGGCGGGGCGAGGCCGTCGGCACCGGCGTCGTGTCGTCGCCGTCGACGAGGTAGACCGCGCACGGCCCGTCGACGGCGTGGCGGGCGCGCCAGTCGAGGCGATGGGGACCGAAGCGGTGGGTCGTCCCGGGCGCGATCGTCACCGGTGGGGTCGCGGCCACGACGTGGTGGGTCGAGCACCGCTCGACGAGGGCGAGGTCACCGTCGACCAGCACCGGGCAGACGCTGGAGAACGCCCACCGATCGACGGTCACCGGCGCCGAGCCCTCGTTGCTGAACTCGAAGCGGATCGCGTCGCGCTCCTCGCTCACGACCGGGGTGCACGACAGCGACGCGCTCACGATCCCGCCACCGATCAGAAGGGCTGCCAGGCCGGCTTGTTGGCCAGCGTGAAGCGGTAGTAGTCGAGCCCCTGGAGGCCCGCTGCGGCAGCGTCGTCGGCGACGACGGTGACGTGGGGATGGAACTGCAGGACCGACGCCGGACACGCTGCCGACACCGGGCCCTCGACCGCCGCCGTCAGGGCCTCGGCCTTGGCGGCGCCGGTGGCGACGAGCACGGCGTGGCCGCACTCGCCGATCGTGCCGAGCCCCTGGGTGATCACGTGGCGGGGCACGTCGGCGGGGTCGTCGAAGAAGCGTGCGTTGTCGTCGCGGGTCTGCTGCGTCAGCGTCTTCCAGCGGGTGCGCGACGCCAGCGATGACGTCGGTTCGTTGAAGCCGATGTGGCCGTCGCTACCGATGCCGAGCAGTTGGAGGTCGACGCCGCCGAGGGCGGCGAGTCGCTCCTCGTAGCGGGGACCGATCTCCTCGGGCGGGAGCGAGAGCGTCGGGCCGATCAGGCGGTCGCCGGTGACCCCGAGGGGACGGAGGGCCTCGCGTTCGAGCACCGTGCGATACGACTCGGGGTGGCCCTCTGGCAGGCCGACGTACTCGTCGAGCATCACGAATCGGACATCCGCGAACGACGCCCGACCCTCGCCGACCGCCGCGGCCAGCGCCCGATAGGTGGGCAGCGGGGTCGAGCCGGTGGCCAGCCCGATCACGGCGTCGGGGCGACGAGCGACGAGGGCGATGATCATGTCGGCCACGACCTCGCCGACCGCGTCGGCGTCGGGCTTCACGACCAGTTCCATGGGGATCCTTCCAGATCGGGGTGGGGGCGGCCCTCGATCACCGTGCCCACCACGTCGAGGGTGGGCGTGAGCAGGGTCAGGTCGGCGACGGCCCCGACGGCGATGCGGCCCCGGTCGGCCAGGCCGAGCACGTCGGCGGGCACGCGGCTGGCGGCGCCGATCGCCTCGGGGATCGAACAGCCGGTGACGGCTCGCAGGGTGCGGACGGCGTCGTCGAGACCGATGGCGCTGCCGGCGAGGTTGCCCTCGGCGTTGCGGACGGCGCCGTCGGTGACCGTGACGGCGAGACCGCCGATGTGGCCGACCCCGCCGCCGGCGAGGGCCGGGTCGTCGAGCACCGCCACCGCGTCGGACACGCAGACGAAGCGGTCCGGGCCGAGCAACCGCCAGGCCAGTCGCACGACGGTCGGGTCGACGTGGATGCCGTCGACGATCAGCGACGCCCGCAGCCGGGGGTCGTCGAGGGCCACGCCGAGCACGCCCGGCTCGCGATGGTGCAGCCCATTCATCCCGTTGAACAGGTGGGTGACCAGGCGAGCGCCGCGGTCGACCGCGGCGGTCGCTTCGGCCGCGGTCGCCTCGGTGTGGCCGAGCGACACG
>JBPEXC010000073.1:0-26531 GCA_052032035.1 Acidimicrobiales bacterium
GCCTTCGTGTTCGGCGGTCGCCGCTCGGGCACGATGCCGTTGGTGCATCAGTCGTTCAACTGGGCGCACGGCGTCTACCTCGCCGCCACGATGGGGTCGGAGACGACGGCGGCCGCCTTCGGTCAGCAGGGCGTGGTGCGGCGCGATCCCTTCGCCATGCTGCCCTTCGCCGGCTACCACATGGCCGACTACTTCAACCACTGGCTCAGCTTCGGCCGCACGATCGCCAACCCGCCCCGCATCTTCGGGGTCAACTGGTTCCGGACCGACGACGACGGCCGCTTCGTGTGGCCCGGGTTCGGCGAGAACATGCGGGTGCTCGAGTGGATCGTGGAGCGGTCGCGGGGCAACGCCTACGCGGTGGAGAGCCCGATCGGTTGGATGCCGCGGCACCAGGACCTCACCTGGGACGGTCTGGAGGACTTCAGCGAGAAGGACTTCCTCCAGGCGATGTCGCTCGACCGTGAGGAGTGGGACGCCGAGATCCTCTCCCACGACGAGCTGTTCATCCGGCTCAACGACCGGATCCCCCGGGAGATGGTGGCGATCAAGGAGCTGACCCTGTCGGCCCTGTGGCGCTCACCGGAACACTGGGAGATGACACCGGACCCGACCTGAGGCCAGCCCGGCACGACGGGGTGCGGCAGGCGGCGAGTAGGTTGATGGCCCCATGACCGACGCCGCCGCCCCCGTGACCGAGCCCCGGTTCTCGACGATCTCGTTCCTCACCGACTACGGCCGCGCCGACGAGTTCGTCGGGGTGGTCCACTCGGTGATCCGGTCGATCGCCCCCGAGGTGCGGGTGATCGACATCACCCACGAGATCGAACCCCACGACGTGCGGGCCGGCGGCCTCGCCCTGGCCCGCAGCGTGCAGTACCTGGCCCCCGGCGTGGTCCTCGGCGTCGTCGACCCGGGGGTCGGCACCGACCGCCGCCCGATCGCCATCGAGGTCGGCGACGGCGCCGCCTACCTGGTCGGCCCCGACAACGGCCTGTTCGCGCCGGCGGTGTCGCTGGTCGGGGGAGCCGGACGAGCCTTCGTGCTCGACAACACCGCCTACCACCTCCACTCCCCGGGGCCGACGTTCGCCGGGCGCGACATCTTCGCCCCGGCCGCCGCCCACCTGTGCCGCGGCGTCCCGATCGAGGAGCTCGGCACCGAGATCGACGTCGCGAAGCTGCTCCCCGGCGTGCTGCCGGTCTCGCAGACCGACGACGACGGGGCGATCGGCGCCGAGGTGTTGTGGATCGACCGGTTCGGCAACGCCCAGCTCAACGTCGATCCCGACGAGCTGTCGTCGTGGGGCGAGTGGGTGCAGGTCGAGGGCGGTCGCGTCACCCGCACCGCCCAGCGGGTCGCCACCTTCGCCGACATCCCCACCGGCTCGGTCGGCCTCCTGGTCGACAGCTACGGCCTGCTGAGCGTCGCCGTCGACCGCGGCTCCGCCGCGTTCGAACTCGAACTGAGCGAAGCCGACCGGGTGACGCTGCGGCCGAGCGAAGGGCCCAAGGTGCCGTCGACCCCGGTCACGTTGGGCCAGCGACCGACCACGATCCCGCCGGAGCCCGGCCCACCCCAGGAGGACTGCTGATGCGTCGCTCGACCGTGATCACGATGGCGGTGTTGCTGCTGTTGATCCTCGGCGCCGGGGTGCTGCAGATCTTCGCGATGAGCCGCTGAGCGACCGGGCTCGCTCGGCTCAGCCGGCGACGATCTCGAGGAGCTCGGCGATCGGCTCGCTGGCCAGCGGGACCCGGGCCGGCACCAGATCGTTGGTGGCGACGGGCGCGGGGGTCGTCGCTGCGGCCGGCGACTCGGGCGCCGTGGTCGTGCTCGACGAGGCGTCGTCGCCTGCGGCTGCGGTCGTCGGCGCCGTGCTGGTCTGCTCGGCGGCCGGAGCGCTGCTCGGCGGCGTCGTCGTGGAGGGTGCCGCGCTCGGCGACTCGGTCGTCGGCGGGGTGGAGGTGCTCGACGGCACGGTCGTGGTCGTCGAGTCGTCGGTCGGCACGGTCGGGGTGGCCGGCACCGGCTCCTCGCCGACCTCCATGAAGCGGTGGGTCGTCCACATCCGCCCGTCGTCGTCGTAGAGGACGCCGACACCGACATAGGTGAAGTCGGGGTCGATCAGGTTGGCGTAGTGGTCGGGGCTGGCGACGAAGGCGTCGAACAGGGCGTCGAGCTGGTCCTTCGGGGCGACGCCGACGTTCTCGCCGAGCTTCAGCCAGTAGCTGGTCACCCCGACCGAGAGGTCCGGGGCGTGCGACAGGGCGCCGTCGGAGCGGAGCCGCTCGGTCCAGTCGCGGGCGCCGGCGACGAGCTCGGCGTCGACGGCGAGGGGGCCGAGCCCGTGCTCGCTGCGCAGGTCGTTGATCTTGTCGACGAAGCGCTGCTCGTCGGTCGTCGTGTCGGCACCGGCGCTCGACGCGTCGACCACGATGGCGGTGGTGACGAGCGAGACGACCACCAGGAGCGCACCGAGCGTCAGCCGCACGAGGCGGATCGGTTCGGAGATCGACTCGACGACCGTGGCGGCGGTGCGGCGAGCCCCTGAGGGGGTGTCGCTGTGGAGGGATCCAGCGAAGGGCACACCGATACTTCGTCCCCGGCTCGACGGCGCTTGAGATCGAATCGGAGAAATTCCGTTTCGCGTCCTCATGGGTGGGGAACACCTGCCGATCTCGCCGGCGCCGGCGCGACAGGTGCGCCGCCCGTCTCGCTGTGGTGAACTGCGTCGATGAACGTCGCCGAGCTCCTCCTCGCCGGGCGTCCCGCCCTCGTCGATGCCCGAGCCGGCGGCGCCGCCGTCGACCTGTCGGCCGCCGTCGCCGCTCGGCGCGCAGTCGTGGCCGCCTCGACCGCACCGGGCGAGCGGGTCGTGATCGGCGCCGCCGACCCGAGCGAGGCGGTCGCCTGGTACCTGGCCACCATCGCGGAGGGACGGGTGGCGGTCCCGATCGGGCCGCGGCTCCCCGATGCCGAACGACGGCGCCTGCTCGAGGCGATCGAGGCCGCCGACGCCGGCGCCCTCGTGATCGACGACGCCACCCCGGCGCCCGACGCCGGCAGCGTTGTCGGCGTCGATGCGGGCGTTGCCGGTGTCGACGCTGGCGGCGCCAGTGTCGACACTGGCCTCGCCAGTGTCGCGGTCGACGGCGACGACGTCGCCGTGCTGCTGTTCACCTCGGGCACCGAGGGCGCCCCCCGCCCGGTCCCGCTCCGGCACCGACACCTCGCTGCCGCCCTGGCCACGATCCGGTCGCTCGACGTCGAGCTGCGCCCCGACGACCGGTTCGGTCTCGTCGTGCCCACCGACCACGTGCTCGGGCTCTCGGGGGTGGTCAACCTGTGCCTCGCCGCCGGCGCCACCCTGGTCGTCGGGCTCGATCCTCGGCCGGCGGCCCTCGCCCAGGCCGTCCGGGACCACGGCATCACCGTGCTCGCCGGCCCGCCGACCCTCTGGCACGATCTGGTCGAGGCCGAGGTCGGTCGCCTCGACTCGTTACGGATCGCGCTGTCGGGAGCGGCGCCTCTCGACGCCGCCCTGGGACGGCGCGTCGCCGACGACCTCGGCGTGGTGCTCCACCAGGCCTACGGGCTCACCGAGACGGTGGGCATCGGTGCGTCGACCCTCGGCGCCGGCCCCGACGCCGACGACCTCGCGGCCGGCGGTTCGGTCGGTCGACTCCTGCCCGGCGTGGAGGCCCGGCTGATCGACGACGACGGCGCCGACGTGTTGGTCGGCGACGCCGGCGAACTCCTGCTCCGCGGCCCGACGGTCGCCGTCGTCGACCCCGACGACGGCTGGCTCCACACCGGCGACCTCGCCGTCGTCGACGACACCGGCGCCCTGTCGATCGTCGATCGGCTCAAGGACATCGTCATCGTCAGCGGGTTCAACGTGCACCCCGGTGAGGTCGAACGGGTGCTGCGGGCCGCGCCGGGGGTGGCCGAGGCCGGGGTGATCGCGGCCCCCGACGCCCGCACCGGCGAACGGGTGGAGGCGCTGGTCGTCGCCGAGGCCGGGGAGCGCGTCGACGTCGACGTCGTCCTGGCTCACTGTCGCCGCGAGCTGGCCCGGTTCAAGGTGCCGTCGTCGATCGCCGTCGTCGACGCGCTCCCGACCACGGCGCTCGGCAAACTCCGGCGCACGGCGCTGCGGAACGACGGGGCGACCTGACCGCGTGACGGACGACCGCGCCCGGTGAAGCCGGGAACGGCCGGTCGGGTTGGCCTCGGGCGCGTCGATCGGGGACAATTGCGGGGTCCGGTGGTCGTGTCCACCGGTTCGGGACCTTGGTCCCGATACTTCTCGTCGTCCGTCCGATAGCTTCGAACAACGTCGTGCCCTGTTCCCGCACGCCGTAGGAGCCCCATGACCGTCCTCGCCATCGGCCTGAACCACCGCAGCGCTCCGCTCGACGTGCTCGAGCGCATGAGCTTCTCCGGTGACCGCATGGCGAAGGCGCTGGCCGAGTTCTCCTCCGGCCACAACGTCAACGAGGCCGTCCTGCTGTCGACGTGCAACCGCACCGAGATCTACGCCCAGGTCGAACGCTTCCACGATGCCTACGCCGAGCTGCGCAACTCGATGGCGCTCCTGTCCGGCGTGGCGGTCGAGGACTTCTCCGACCATCTCTACGTCCACTTCCACGACGCCGCCATCGAGCACCTGTTCTCGGTCACCTCCGGCCTCGACTCCGCCGTCCTCGGTGAGCACGAGATCCTCGGTCAGGTGAAGGGCGCATGGGAGCTGGCCCGCACCGAGGCGACCGTCGGCCCGCAGCTCAACACGATGTTCGAGCACGCCGTGCGGACCGGCAAGCGGGTCCGGACCGACACCGCCATCGGCCGTCGCACCGCCTCGATCTCCCACGCTGCGGTCCGCCTGGTGACCGAACGCATCGGCTCCCTCGACGGACGACGGGTGCTGCTCGTCGGCGCCGGCGAGGTGGGCGCCGGGGTGGCCACGGCGCTGGCCCGGCACGACGACCTCGATCTCGTGGTCACCAACCGCACCGCCGAACGGGCCGAGGCCCTCGCCGTCGAACTGTCGGCGACGACCCTGCCCTTCGAACAGGTCGGCCCCTCGCTCGGTTCGTTCGACCTGGTGATCAGCGCCACCGGCGCTCCCGGCACCGTGATCGACGTCGCCGACGTGCAGCGGGCCGCCGAGGAGCGGGCCGCCGCCGGCTGCGAACACGAACTGCTCCTCCTCGACCTGGCCGTGCCCCGCGACGTCGACCCGGCCGTGCTCACCCTCGAGACGGTTGGCCTGCTCGTGCTCGGCGACCTCCAGGCGTTCGCCAACCGGGGGATCGAGCAGCGGCAGCAGGAACTCGGCGCCGCCCGCCGGGTCGTCGGTGAAGAGCTCGACCGCTATCGGGCCGCCAGCTCTGCCCAGCAGGTCGCCCCCCTCCTCGGGGGCCTGCACCGCTGGGCCGACGCCGTGCGCCTCGACGAGATCGATCGCTACCGCACCCGGCTCGGCGACCTCGACGACACCCAGCTCGAGGCGGTCGAGGCCCTCACCAAGGCCGTGGTGAAGAAGCTCCTGCACGAGCCGTCGACCACGCTCAAGGACGCCGCCGGCACCAGCCGCGGCGACCGCCTCGCCGAATCGGTGCGCGAGCTGTTCGACCTCGGCTGAGCGTGGATTCCGTCCGCATCGCCACCCGGCGCAGCCCGCTCGCGATGTGGCAGAGCCACCACGTGGCCGACCTGCTGCGGGCCCGGGTGCCGGGCCTGGCCGTCGAGTTCGTGTCCCTCGACACCCACGCCGACGTGCGCCTCGACGTCCCGATCGCCGAACTCGGCGGCAAGGGGGCGTTCTCCAAGGAGGTGCAGGCCCGGGTCCTGACCGACCAGGCCGATCTCGCCGTCCACTCCGCCAAGGACCTGCAGGCGGTCACCCCCGACGGGCTCGTGATCGCCGCCGTGCCGGAACGGGGCAACCCCCACGACGTCCTGGTCGGCGGACGCCTCGCCGACCTGCCGGCCGGCTCGGTGGTCGGCACCGGCTCGAACCGTCGCCGCGTGCAGCTCGCCGCCGCCCGCCCCGACCTGGTGTTCCAAGGGCTCCGCGGCAACATCGCCCGACGGCTGGCCCAGCTCGACGAACCCGACGGCCCCGACGCCATCGTGATGGCGGCCGCGGCCCTGGAGCGGCTCGAGGTGCGCCCGACCGTGATCGACGAACTCGACCCGTCGGTGATGTTGCCCCAGGTCGGGCAGGGCTCCCTCGCCGTCGAGTGCCGCAGTGACGACCCGGCGATGCGGGAGCTGCTGGCGTCGATCGAACACGCCCCGTCCCGCCGCTGTCTCGACGTCGAGCGAGGGTTCCTGGCCGAACTCGGCGGCGACTGCGACCTTCCCGCCGGTGCCCACGCCACCCTGACGGGTGACGTGGTGACACTCACCGGCTTCCTGGCCGCTGCCGACGAGGAGACGACCGCCCGGGCGACGGCCGCGACGACCGAGCACCCCGAGGCCGAACTCGGCGCCGTGGTCGCCCGCCAGGTGCGCGCCGCCCTCTGACGGGCCGCCGAGGAACCGTGGACACCCAGCCCGTCGTGGTCGTGTGCCGGGCCGCCGCCCAGGCCGGGCCGCTGATCGCCGATCTCGAACGCCTCGGCTGCGAGGTCGTGTCGATGCCCCTGGCCGAGGTCGTCGGCCCCGCCGACGCAGCGCCCCTCGAGGCCGCCCTCGAGGAGCTCGGGACCTATCGCTGGGTGGCCTTCACCTCGAGCAATGCTGTCGCCGCGTTCGCGGGTGCTGTCGCCGCGTTCGCGGGTGCCGTCGCCGCTCTCGCTCCGGTGACGCAACCGCCCGGCCTGTCGGTGGCGACGGTGGGCGCGGCCACCTCTGCGGCGGTCCGCGCCGCCGGCTGGACCGTGGCGGTCGAGGCAGCCCCGGCAACCGCCGCCGACCTCGCGGCCCGGCTCGTGGCCGACCATCGCCCGGCCCGCCTCCTGGCACCCCTCGCCGAGCTCGCCGGCGACGACCTGACGGCGCCGCTGACCGCGGCCGGGTGGGAGGTCACCCGCGTCGAGGCCTACCGCACGGTCACCCCCGCACATCCCGACGCCATGCTCGAGCGCGCCGCCGCCGCCGACCTGGTGTGTCTCACCGCCGGCTCGCTGGCCGAACGCCTCGTCGCAGCCCTCGGCGACCGTCACCGTCCGCCGGCGGTCTGCATCGGCCCGAGCACCGCCGCCGCCGCCCGCTCCCTCGGCCTCGACGTCGTGGCGATCGCCGACCCCCACGACCGGGCAGGCCTGGTGGCGGCGGTGGCGAATACGCTGCGGCCATGACCTTCCCGCAGCGTCGTCTCCGTCGTCTCCGCTCCACGCCCGCCATGCGCCGGCTGGTGGCCGAGACCACCCTCACCACCGACGACCTGATCGCCCCGCTGTTCGTGCGTGAGGGGATCGACGAGCCGGTGCCGATCTCCTCGTTGCCGGGCGTGGTCCAGCACACCCGCGACTCGCTGCGGGCCGAGGTGAGCCGGTTGGCCGAGCTCGGCGTGCCGTCGGTGATCCTGTTCGGCGTGCCGGCGCACAAGGACCCCGAGGGATCGGGGGCGTGGGACCCGCAGGGCATCGTGCAGCTCGCCCTCGACGATCTGCGGGCCGAGGTCGGCGACGACGTGGTCGTGATGGCCGACCTCTGTGTCGACGAGTACACCGACCACGGCCACTGCGGCATCGTCGACGACCGGGGACGGGTCGACAACGACGCCACCCTCGAGCTCTACCGCAAGGCCGCCGTCGCCCAGGCCCGGGCCGGGGCCCAGGTGATCGCGCCGTCGGGCATGATGGACGGCCAGGTCGCCGCAATCCGGGCCGCCCTCGACGCCGAGGGCCACCACGACATCCCGATCCTGGCCTACGCCGCCAAGTACGCCAGCGCCTTCTACGGGCCGTTCCGCGACGCCGTCGACGTCACGATCGCCGACGGCGGTGACCGCAAGGGCTACCAGCAGGACCCTCGCAACGCCCGCGAGGCCCTCGAGGAGGTCCGCTTCGACCTGGCCGAGGGGGCCGACATGGTGATGGTCAAGCCGGCGCTCGCCTACCTCGACATCATCGCGGCGGCCCGTGCCGAGACCGCCGTGCCGGTGGCGGCCTACCACGTCAGCGGCGAGTACGCGATGCTCAAGGCCGCCGCCGCCAACGGGTGGATCGACCACGACGCCGCCGCGATCGAGATCCTCACCTCGATCAAGCGGGCCGGCGCCGACATGATCCTCACCTACCTGGCCGCCGACGTGGCAGCGATGCTCGCCTGACCGGCACACTGGTCGGGTGACGAGCGAGACCAACGCCGCCCTGTTCGATCGAGCCAAGAAGGTGCTGCCGGGCGGGGTGAACAGCCCCGTCCGATCGTTCCGCTCGGTCGGCGGGACCCCCTACTTCGTCGCTCGGGCCGAGGGCTCGCGGGTGTGGGACGAGGAGGGGCGCTCCTACCTCGACTACGTGCAGAGCTACGGGGCCTCGATCCTCGGGCATGCCGACCCGGTGACCGTCGCCGCCGTGCGCGACGCCGCCGGTCGGGGCACGACCTACGGCGCCCCGACCCGCTCCGAGATCGAGCTGGCCGAGATCATGTGCGACTGGGTGCCCGGGCTCGAGATGATCCGCATGACCTCGTCGGGCACCGAGGCCGTCATGTCCGCCGTGCGGGTCGCCCGCGGCATCACCGGACGCGACAAGGTCGTGAAGTTCGCCGGGTGCTACCACGGCTCGGTCGACGCCCTGCTCGCCGCCGGCGGGTCCGGGGTGGCCAACCAGGGCCTCTCGGGGTCGGTCGGCGTCCCGGCCTCGGCGGTGGCCGACACCGTCGTCGCCCCCTACAACGTCGTGCCCACCCTCGACGACGACACCGCCGTGCTCGTCGTCGAGCCGGTCGCCGCCAACATGGGCCTCGTCGAGCCCGAGCCCGGGTTCCTCGCCGCCTGTCGGGCCGAGTGCGACCGGGTCGGGGCCCTGCTGCTCTTCGACGAGGTGATCACCGGGTTCCGCCTGGGCCGGGCCGGGGCCACGACGTGGAGCGGGGTGGCCCCCGACCTGTGGGCGTTCGGCAAGGTGATCGGCGGCGGCCTGCCGGTCGGCGCCTTCGGCGGCTCGTCCGAGGTGATGCACCACGTCGCCCCGCTCGGCCCCGTCTACCAGGGCGGCACCCTCTCCGGGAACCCGCTCGCCACCGCAGCGGGACGGGCCGTGCTCGGTCAGCTCGACGACGACCGCTACGCCGCCCTGACCGCGACCGCCACCACCCTGGCCGACGGGATGGCGGCCGCCTTCGCCGAGGCCGGGGTCGCCGCCCAGGTGCCACGGGTCGGGCCGCTCCTGGCTGTCTACTTCGCCGACGATCCGGTGCGGAACTACGACGACGCCCAGGCCGCGGCCGAGACCGGCCGCTTCACCACCTTCTTCCACGCCATGCTCGAGCGCGGCGTCGCCCTCGCACCGGGCGCCTACGAGGCGATCTTCCCGAGCCTCGCCCACACCGAGGCCGACATCGCCGAGACGCTCGACGTCGTCGCCGAGGCGGCGGCGGTCGTCGCAGCCGCCGGCTGAGTTGTCGCAGCCGCCGGCTGTGTTGTTGCAGCCGCCGGCTGAGTTGTTACGGCGTCAGCCGGCGATCAGGGGGTCGTGCCCGTCTGGAGCACGAACTCCGCGCTCTCGCTGAAGCCCACCATCAGCTCGCCCCGGGGCAGTCCGCCCTCGAGGGCGGCGATCCACGACGCCCGGCCGGACGCGTCGGCCTCTCGGCCGAGCACGTTGCGGTAGACGACGTCGACGAATCGCTCGTCGGTGAGCTCGCCGTAGGTGTCGACGAACTCCGGGGACCGGGCGAAGGCCTCGGACGCGGTGCGCAGGTCGGCGCCGCCCGCCACCTGGTCGACCCAGAAGGCGAAGCCCTGGGCGTCGGGTTCCCGCAGGAAGTAGGCGAGGTAGAGCCGGTAGACCTGGCCCTCGGCGCTCGTCTGGAGGGCGCCGGTGGCGGTCGCCGCGACGTACTCCGGCGACTCGCTGAAGCCCACGATCATCGACCCGCGCGACCGCCCGGCGGCGAGCTGGCCGATCCAGAACGCCCGGCCGGCGGCATCGGGCTCCCGGCCGAGCACGTTGCGGTAGACCAGGTCGACGAACGCAGCGTCGCCCAGCGAGCCGTAGGTGTCGACGAACTCGGCGCTGGTGGTGAACTGCGAGGCGATCGACTCGAGGCCCTGGCCGCCGACGCGGGCATCGATCCAGAAGTCGAGACCCGAGGCATCGGCGTCGCGGCCGAGCGAGGCGGCGTAGAGGCGGGCCACCTGGCCGTCGAGGGGCATCGGACGGTCGACGCCGGCGGCCACACCCTCGATGCTCGACAGGCGCCAGCCCGACGTGCCGGCGGCCGTCGTCACCCGCACCCGCCACTGGTAGACGCCCTCGGCGAGGCCGTTGTCGGCGACCGAGCGAGACGACGTCGTGGCGATCCGCGTCCAGCTGGTCGAGCCGACCCGGCGACGCTCGACCTGATACGTCGGGCCCTGGGTGCCGGCGCCGGTCGGCGCGGGCCAGGCGATCGTGCGGTTCGAGCCGCTCCCGCTGACCCCGACGTAGCCGGGGCGGCCGTCGCTGTAGACGATGACGGTCTGGTCGGCACCGCCCGGGTGGTTGGCGGTCAGTTCGAAGCGGTGATCGGCGAAGTCGTCGAGGCCCGACAGGTTGACCGCGTCACCGTCGGCGGGGAACGTCGTCGAGGTCACCAGGTCGGTGCCGTCGTAGATCCGCAGGGTGTAGCCCGATGCCGGGAGTTCGTTGCCGGCACCGAACGGGGCGGCCCAGGCGAGCGACACCCGGCCGCTCGAACCGCCGGCGAGGGCGGTGATCTCCGGCTCGGCCACCGGCACGGCGAGGTTCCAACCGATCCGCCAGAGCACGGCGAGGGTGGCGCCGTCGATCGTGCGCTCGAGTTCCCCGCTCGACAGGACCGGGGTCATCAGTGCGCCGGGCGAGCCGGGCGGGTGCGACGACTCGTCGAAGTGGGAGAACGAGCTGCCGGTGATGAACGTGCCGGGGGCGTAGAGCTCGAAGCGCAGGCCGCCGCCGAGGTCGACCTCGACCGCGCCGCTGGTCAGCCGGGCCTCGCCGTTCGACAGGTCGATCAGGCGGGAACCCTGGTACTCGCCGAGGGCGTCGTAGACGAGGGGTTGGCCGCCCCAGGCGCCACCGCCGTTGCCGTTGGCCACCGCCGAGCCGAGGAAGCCGAGCCCGTGCCCGATCTCGTGGATCACCGTCGACAACAGGTCGCGCGAGCCGAACGGCGGGTTCGATCCGCCGAGGTCGGTGTACCACCCGCCGGACGCATACCGGTTCGAGTCGAGGATGATCTCGATCTCGGCCTCGGTGGCGCCGTTGACGTCGAACCCGGCGAGATGGTTGGCCAGGGCCGCCGGATAGTAGGCGCCCTCGGCCGGCGGGAGGCCGTTGCGGTGGATCGTCGTCGGACCGCCGGCCCCGAGCAGGTTGTTGCCGAGGGGGTACCAGGCGAAGTCGACCACGATCGTGGCGGAGGTGTCGAGCACCAGGTTCCAGCGGCGGACCGCCTCGTCGACGACCCGCTGGACGTCGGCGGGCGGCAGGGTGGCCTGACCGGTGGTGACGTAGTGGACGCTCACACCGCCGGCCCCGGCGGCGGCGAGCCCATCGGGGGTGCCGATCCGCCAGACGGTGCCGTCGTCGAGGTCGGTGCGGGCGGCGTCGACCTCGCCGACGGCGTGGGGGTCGGTGGGGGAGACCGCCACGGGATCCTCGGTGTGGATCACCAGTGGGCTCTCCTCACCCGTCGACCAGCCGCCGGGTGCCGATCCGGTGCCGACGGCAGCCGGGGCGGGGGTGGCAGCGGTTAGCCCGGCCACGGCGACGGCGGCCGCCAGCAGCGACCAGAGCGATGTTCGTCGTGCCCGCCGCAGCCGCAACGAGAGTGGGGGTCGTGCTGTCATCGATGAGTGCTCCGCCCGAACGCGATGATGGCCGGGCACGGAGCCCGGCCATCATCGCAGAAGGTTGTCGAAATGTCTCGGCTCCCCCGAAGGGGGTTCAGCCTGCGGCGACCTCTTCGCCCTCGGCCGACTCGTGCGGCCCGGGGCAGCCCTCGGGCTTCTCGCCGCCCGGCGCGCCGGGGGTGTACTCCGGGTTGGCGCAGGCGATCAGGAACTCGAGATCGATCGGGGCGCCGTCGTCGGAGTGGCTGAGGTGCTCCATCCACTCCTGGTAGGCGGCGGAGGAGGTGTCCTCACCCGACAGGATCGCCCGCTCGTGGAAGACGACGACCTCGAGCTCGTGCAGGGTGAGCGTCTCCTCGAACGCCGGCATCTGGCCGCCGCTGGCGCCGGCGACGCGCACGCCGTCGGCTCGCTCGCCGCCGTACTCCTCGCCGGCGATGGCGCCGGAGCCCCGGGCGATGTGGACCATCTGGTCGATCGGCTCGGGGAAGGTCTCGAGCACCGAACCGTCGCTGAGGGCGTAGCCGACGCCGCCGCCACCACCGGCACCGTGGCAGCCGGCGCAACCGCCGGTGGCCGTGTAGACCTCGGCGGCACCGGTCAGCAGCGGGTCCTCGACCTCGGGCTGCTGCATCGTGCCGGCGTAGGACACGGCGAAGAGCGGCACCAGGATCACGAGGGGAAGCGCCCACATCGGGGTCTTCTTCCGCTTCTCGGCGGCCTGGATGTAGGCGGGCTTCGGCGGTTCGGCCGGGGCCGGCTTGTCGGCCGGGATCGCCGCGGCGGCCGCAGCGAGTGCGGGCGGGCCGGCGGCGGCAGGCGCCGACGACTCGGCGGCCGGCGTGACGGCGGACGACGACGAGGTCTCCTCCACGGGCTCGCCGGTGGCCTTGGACTTGGCCGACTTGCTTCGCTTGAGGAGATGTTCGGGGATTTCGGTCACGTGAGCTCTCAGTGGTCGGTGCAGGAGCGGGCGGACCCGATCAGGGCCGATCGGCTGGTGCCGTCCGGGTTCCCATCGGCGCGCGCCGAGGGCCCGGGAGGCGTTCCAGGGCGACACTCTAGGCGCGCCGGAGTGAGACCGACCATTTCCTGCGATCTCGCCCGTCCGGGGCCCCGACGGATCCGTGCCAATTCCGACGCGACGGTGGTTTGCCGACCGATCGCGTGGTAGACCCATGAGCCGTGGCGCGCCCTGTGACAGGGTGTGCGTTCGCGTCGATCGGGTCCCGGGTTTGCCGGTACCCGCCGCCGGGAGAGTAGATTGAGCAGGCGTTCGTTCGGACGCATGCCCTGCGTCACGAACAACCCTGCCCTCGAACCCCGTTGCCGGGAGCTCACCTTGGCTGCCTTCGTCATCTCCACCATCATCACCGTGCTGCTCACCTGGGCGGTCGTTCTCTACGGCCGACGCATCAGCCCGGACTACAAGATGACCTGGGGTGAAGCGATGATCTTCTCGACGGTCGTGTTCTTCATCCACTTCCTCGCCTACGGCATCGTGCCCCATCAGTGGCTGACGGTCGCCGAGAACGAGTGGAGCTTCCGTGCCGACATCCTGTGGGATGCCTGGGGTCTGCTCACCGCCAAGAGCCAGGGCGGCTGGTTCCCGTTCGAGATCACGCTGCGAGTGATCTCCGACTCGGTCGCCGCCATCATCTACATCGTCTTCCTCGGCGCCCAGATCGCGCTGTGGATGCAGTGGCAGAAGCGTGGCGAGAAGGCCAAGAAGGCCCCCGCCGTGGTGTCGAGCACCTACGGCCGACCGCTGGTGAAGCGGGGTTGATCGCATGGCCGTGACCGACGCCAATCCGCCGCTCCCGGAATTCCGCGACGACTACGTGCTCGTCGAGGTCGACGCCGACTACCTGGCGAAGGCCGTCAAGCCCAAGCAGTTCATCCACATCGACCAGTCCGAGTGCATCTCGTGCGAGGGCTGTGTCGACATCTGCCCGTGGAAGTGCATCCACATGCAGCGCACCGAAGCGGTGGCGGAGAGCTTCGGTGTCGCCCGGCCCGGCGACGATCCGGCCGATGCCTTCATCTTCACGATCGACGACGACGTGTGCACCCGCTGTGCCCTGTGCGTCGACCGTTGCCCCACCGGCGTGATCATCCTCGGAAAGGTCGGCGACGCCGCCGCCACCGGAGATCACCACCAGCGAACCGATTCCCACGGCTACGGCTACGGCATGCGCCTCGCCTGATCGCCGACCACCCGCCGAACACCCCGTCGAAGACCCACCCTTAGGAACGCAGCACTCCCATGGCAAAGTCGATCCAAGACAAGCCCTCCTTCGCCGAGAAGATGCAGGCCCAGGCTTCCCAGCTGGGCGACTCGGTCCAGAGTTCGCAGGCCTGGAACTCGATCTTCCGGCCCGGCTCGGTCTTCCGGAAGGGCTACACCGACAGCCCCCGGAACCGGTCCTACGTGATCATGAACTCGGTGCTCTACCACCTCCACCCCGTGAAGGTGAAGCGCCACGCCGTGAAGGTGTCCTACACCCTCTGCCTGGGCGGCCTGAGCTTCTTCCTGTTCATCGTCCTCACCGTCACCGGCATCTTCCTGATGTTCTTCTACCGTCCGACCGCGACGGCGGCGTGGGACGACATCTACACCCTGCAGACCTCGGTGACCTTCGGTCTGCTCGTGCGCAACATGCACAGATGGGGAGCCCATCTGATGGTGCTCTCGGTGTTCCTCCACATGGCTCGCGTCTTCTACCACGGCGCCTACAAGGCCCCGCGCGAGTTCAACTGGGTGATCGGCACCGTCCTGTTGCAGATGACGCTGCTGCTCTCCTTCACCGGCTACCTCCTGCCCTGGGACCAGCTCGCCCTCTGGGCCGTGACCGTGGGTACCAACATGATGGGCTTCACGCCGGTCTTCGGTGAGCAGGTCCGCTTCGTCCTCCTCGGCGGCAAGGTGATCGGCACCGACACCCTGCTCCGCTGGTACGTGCTGCACGTTCTCTTCCTCCCATTCGTGACCGTGATCTTCATGGCCATCCACTTCTGGCGAGTCCGCAAGGACGGAGGCATCTCCGGCCCGCTCTAGGCCGCACGATCCCTCTCGCCCTGCACCCCCACGCCTTCCCACGAGGAACCACCACACATGACTGAGATCCCAGAGCATCTGCGCAAGCGGGCCCAGGAAGCTCGGCAGAAGGCCGAGTCGAAGCCGGCCGCCTCCGAGCCCGCGGCGTCCGGTGGCGACGCCGACGGCGCGTCGTCGAAGATCCCGGCCCACCTGCTGGAACGGTCGCGCTCGGCCAAGTCGAAGGGCACTGACGTCGCCCCGGCAGCCGGGGGTGTCGCCACGGCGGTCGCCGCGGCGTCCGGCGGCGGCCAGACCCCGGCGATGAGCGGCCCCGGCGGCCACACCCAGCGCCTGCTGACGGTGGTGAAGTCGGGCTCCATCCAGGACATCAAGATGAAGCCCCAGGACAAGGTGCACACCTGGCCCCACCTGATCGTGGTCGAGTTCGGTGCCGCCCTGTTCTGCACGGCCTTCCTGGCGATCTTCTCGATCTTCGTCAACGCCCCGCTCCTCGAGCTGGCCAACTTCAACCAGACGCCGAACCCCTCCAAGGCGCCCTGGTACTTCCTCGGTCTGCAGGAACTGCTGACGATGTTCCACCCGATGGTCGCCGGTGTGACCATCCCGGGCATCGGCCTGATCATCCTGATGGTCGCCCCCTACATCGACACCAACCCGTCGAACAAGCCCGAGGACCGCAAGGTCGCCGTCAGCCTGTTCACGCTCTTCATGATGTTCTGGGCGGTGCTGGTGATCATCGGATCGTTCTTCCGAGGCCCCGGCTTCAACTTCGTCTTCCCGTGGGCCGACGGCCTGTTCTTCGAGCTGTAAGGAGAGAGAGATGCCTGTCCTTCTCATCATCGGACTCGTCGTCCTGGCGGTGCTCGCACTGGGGGTCATCACGACCTCCCTGCGTCGCCGCGACACCGACGGCGTCTTCGGTCAGCTCGCCGGCGAGGCGGTCAAGCGCGACCGCGGCGCCGCCGACCTCGAGGACTCCGCCGTCATCGCCGGCTCGGCCAAGACCTCGGCCGGCCGCGAACTCGAGGCCGTCGCCCGCAAGACCCGTGGCATCGAGCCGGCCCCGCCGGCCGCCCCGGTCGCCTACGTGCCGCCGGACCCCGAGACGCTCGGCGTCGCCCGTCGTCAGTTCCTCAACCGCGGCATCATCGCCATGTTCGGCTTCGGTCTGAGCGGCTTCGGCGCTGCGGTCATCGGCTTCCTGTGGCCGCAGGGCTCGAGCGGCTTCGGCTCCAAGATCAACGTCGGCCGCATCCCCGACATCGAGGACGCCATCGCCGCCGGTTCGGGCTTCTTCTACGTGCCCGAGGGTCGCATGTGGATCACCGAGTACCCCGCCTTCGCCGTCGAGAAGGCCCAGGGCGCCTACGGCTTCTACGACCAGGTCTCCCAGGGTCTGAGCGCCGGCGTCACCGCCCTCTACCAGACCTGCCCCCACCTGGGCTGCCGAGTGCCGGAGTGCACCACCTCGCAGTGGTTCGAGTGCCCGTGCCACGGCTCGCAGTACAACCGGGTCGGCGAGAAGAAGGGCGGCCCGGCGCCGCGAGGCATGGATCGGTTCCCCATGGAGGTCAGCGCATCCGGCGAGCTCATCGTCGACACCGCCACGATCATCCAGGGCCCCCCGATCGGTACGAACACCACCGGCCAGGAGGCCGAGGGTCCCAACTGCGTGGGTGCAGCGGAAGGCCACTGATCCCGAATGACCAGCTCTCTCATGCTCGCCGCCGATTACCGCGCCATCGGACTGACCCTCGGGGTCCTGTTCCTGGCCGGATTCGTCCTGGCGTTCGTCCGGAATGTCCTGCAGTCACGCAACGAGCTCGGTTCCGAGCTCGAGCTGGCCGCCAACAAGAAGCCCTACCTCAGCGATGAGGAACTCGAGGGTCCCAAGCTCGACAAGGCGCTCGGGTTCGCCCTCGTCGTGCTCGGCATCACCGCGATCCTCGTGCCCTTCTACTGGCTGGCCGAGCCCGGCCGCCAGGAGGGCGCCGTGGCCGCCTACCAGCTCAACTTCGAGAGCCGTGGTGAAGGCGTCTACCTCGAGACCGCCCAGTGCGTGAAC
Source organism: Acidimicrobiales bacterium (assembly GCA_052032035.1). Classification (GTDB taxonomy): domain Bacteria; phylum Actinomycetota; class Acidimicrobiia; order Acidimicrobiales; family SZUA-35; genus JAWSVN01. The sequence goes on from JBPEXC010000073.1 coordinate 17,125, forward strand.
TGCCACGCCGCCGGCGGCGTCGGCGGTAGCGCCGCCTACGTGCTCCAGGACGCCGACGGTCAGTTCATCGGCAACGCCACCTGGATGGCCCCGGCCCTCGACAACCTCTTCCTGCGCTACAGCGAGGAAGAGGTCACCTACATCCTCAACTACGGCCGTCCCGGCTCGCCGATGGCGGCCTGGGGCACCCCGGGTGGTGGCCCGCTCACCGCCTACCAGGTCCAGAACGTCATCGAGTACATCCAGACGTTCCAGGTCCAGTCGCTCGACCCGATCGACATCTCCGAGGTCGGTGGCACCGGGATGGACGACCCCGAGTCGCAGGCTGCGGCCGAGGCGGCGGCGGAACTGTCCGACGAGATCGTCGCCGAGGTCCAGCGCTCCCTCGACGAGGGTGAGTTCGACACGATCGGTGAGGCCGTGTTCAACCTCGGCTACTTCAGCGGCTACGGCGCCGGCTCGCTCAGCTGCGGCCGCTGCCACACCGCCGGCTGGTCGCTCGGCTCGCAGGTCAACCACCCCGGTGGCGACCCGCTGTCCGAGGGCGTCGCCGCCTGCGGCGGTGGCTACCCGTCCGGCATCGGCTACTCGCTGTGCGGTGACATCACCACCCGCTTCCCCAACGACACCTGGAAGAACCCCGACGGCTCGTGGACGCCCGAGGGCGGCCTCGTCGCCGACGACGGCTCGTTCTACTTCCTCGCCTCGGACGGCACGACCGAGATCGCCATCAACGAGAGCGGCCAGCCCGTCGCCCCCGACGGCCGGGTCTACGAGATCCTCGAAGCGTCCGAGGAGAACCCGGACCAGGACGGCGACCTCGCCCTGTGTGCCTGGATCTCCGGTCTGTGGGAGCCCGGTGGCATCGCCGCCGACGCCTACGCCTTCGACCCGACGCACCAGTTCGTGCTCGACGAGGCCACCGGCTCGTTCGTCGATCCGCCCGAACTCACCCTCGACGACGCCGGTGAGGGCGCCATCGTCTTCGCCGACCGTCGCATCGGCGTCGACTGCCAGGTGATCGAGATGCCCGAGCGCACCTCGTACGCCCACTACAACTTCATCTACAACGGTGCCGACGCCGGCTCCGGCTACGGCGACGGCGGTATGAGCGGGGCCGGCATGATGCCCGGCTTCGGCAAGCTCCTGCCGCCGCAGCTGATCCAGGCGGTCGTCGACTACGAGCGAGGTCTTTCGTGATCGAGATTCTCGGATTCATCGACGGGGTCGGCTTCGATCCCTTCTTCCGTGGCCTCCTGTCGGTCATGGTCGGCGTGGTGGTCCTCTGCGGTTCCACCTACCTCCTCGTCGCCTCCAACTCGGGTTTCCGCGCCGGCGGCCTGATCTCCGCCGCCGGGTTCTTCGGTTGGATGTTCCTGATGGGCATCGTGTGGGTCATCTACGCCATCGGCTGGGTCGGCGAGTCCGAGACCTGGGTGCTGGAGGAGATCCTGATCGACGACGCCGGTGAGGTCGACGGCCTGGTGTTCTCCGAGGACGACGAGGTCGTCGAACTCGGCAACATCCTGGAGACGTTCTCGCTCACCGAGGGCATCACCTCCGACGACCCCGACGTCGCGCAGGCCCAGGCCGTGGAGTACTCCCGGGAGCAGGCCGACACCCTCGAGGGCTGGCGCTACCTGGCCACCTCCGACCCGCGTCGCGGTGAGGCCACCGCCACCGCCGAGGAGCTGCTGATCGAGGAGCACATCTTCGACGCCGCCACCGAGTACGTCGTGCTGCCCTACGGCGCGTGGAACGTCGGCGGCAAGCCGCTCCTCGATCCGGACATCTCCGAGGACGACCCCGACAAGGGGGCGTTCGTCGAGACCTTCACCGACGCGATCCCGCGGATCATCCACAAGTTCGACACCACCTTCATCCACTTCTGGCACCCGAAGGAGACGATGGTCATCCAGGTGCAGGGTGCGATCGACGAGCCGGCCCTGCCCGGTGAGGCCCCGCCGGTGGCCGCCGCCGATCCCGACAAGGCCGTGGTGTCCGTGGTGATGGAACGAGATCGCGGAGGCCCCCTGCCCGCGCTCATCGGTGGCAAGCGGTTCCTGCCCACGGTGTTCACGATCTTCAACGGCATCCTGTTCCTCGTGTTCTCGTGGTGGCTCCACGTGCGTGACCGCAAGGAAGCGGAGATCCTGGCTGCCGCCTGATCCCTGACGTTTCCGGGGCGCAGCGCCGCGTCCCGCCGCCCAGCAATTCGCTCGAAACGAAACAACTGCACGTCGACGACTGCCCGATGGCCACACCGGTCATCGGGCAGTGCGCCGAACGATCTCGGAAAGAGTCACCATGGCCCAGTACTTCCCGGTGTTCGCGCTGGCGATCCTCGCCATCCTGTTCGCCGCCGGCAGCTTCGTGGCGTCGAAGCTGCTCGCTCCTCGGCGCCCCACCGTCGAGAAGTACGCACCGTACGAGTGCGGCATCATCCCCGGTCGCGAACCTCCCCAGCGGTTCCCGGTCCGCTTCTACCTCGTGGCGATGCTGTTCATCGTGTTCGACATCGAGATCGTGTTCCTCTACCCCTGGGCCTTGGTCCACGGCGAGCTCGCGCTGTTCGGTCTGGTGGCGATCATCACCTTCTCGGCGCTCGTCTTCGAGTCGTTCCTCTACCTGATCTCGAAGGGCGCCCTCGACTGGGGGCCGCTGCAGGTCAACCGTCGGCAGGTCGGCGAGACCGACGCCGGTATGGTCGGGGCCGAACGTACGTCGTCGTCGACGATCCGCAAGGTGGGCTTGGAGGGTCGCTTCGACGAAGCCGATGACACCGTGGTGCCCGGAGCTGCCTGATGGGACTTCTCGACGATCTCCAGAACGACGGCCTCGAGGGCCTCGATCACAACTTCCTCACCGGCAACCTCGAGACGCTGGTGAACTGGGCCCGTGCCCGCTCGAGCTGGCCCGCCACCTTCGGGTTGGCGTGCTGCGCGATCGAGATGATGGCCGCCGGCGGCTCGCACTACGACCTCGCCCGCCTGGGCATGGAGGTCTTCCGGGCCTCCCCCCGCCAGGCCGACATCATGATCGTCGCCGGGCGGGTCAGTCAGAAGATGGCCCCGGTCCTTCGTCAGGTCTACGACCAGATGATGGAACCGAAGTGGGTGATCTCGATGGGCGTGTGCGCCTCGAGCGGCGGCATGTTCAACAACTACGCGATCGTCCAGGGTGTCGACCAGGTCGTGCCGGTCGACGTCTACGCCCCCGGGTGCCCGCCCGGGCCCCAGACGCTGATCCACGCGATCAACACGCTCCACCACCAGATCGAGACTGGTGAACTCCTGCGTCGCCGTGCCGCCACCGGCGCCGGCGCCGGCCTGGTGGTCGAGCAGCGCGACGGCCAGGGCATCAGCGAGATGATCACGGTGGGCCGCCGATGAGCGAGTCGACCGATCCCGCCGCGATCGAGGACGAAGGTCCCTCCGAGGCCGCGCTGGCGACCGCCTACGGTTGCCTCGTGACCGAGAGCCGGGGCCAGCGCGTGCTCCACGTCGAACGCGATGCCTGGTACGACACGGCCCTCGCCCTCCTCGACGACGGCTTCCGGATGTGCATCGACGTCACCGCCGTCGACTACCTCACCTTCGCCGGTCGTCGTGACCTGCCGGCCGGGGTCGTGCCCGAGCGGTTCGAGGTCGTGGCGATGTTCCTCCACCACGGCCGGCGTGAGCGCGTGCGGCTGCGGACCCAGGTGCCCGCCGACGATCCGACGATCGCCACCATCACCCAGCTCTACCCCGGCGCCGACTTCGCCGAGCGTGAGGCCTACGACATGTTCGGCATCGTCTTCGAGGGCCACCCCGACCTGTCGCGGATCCTGATGCCGGAGACCTGGGAGGGCCACCCCCTGCGCAAGGACTTCGCCGTGGGCTCGATCCCCGTGCAGTTCAAAGGAACCAACTGATGACGGTCACCGACGAACCCGGAACCGAGACGGCCGTGGACCAGCCCGTCGGTCAGGCCCACCTGCTGCCCCGCTCCCATGCGGTGATGCGGATGAGCGAGGTGCAGATGGCGGAGGCCGCCGATCAGCTCCTCGACGACGAGAACGACCAGACGATGCTGGTCAACATGGGGCCGAGCCACCCCTCCACCCACGGCGTGCTGCGCCTGATGCTGGAGATGGACGGCGAGACCGTGCTCCGGTCCAAGCCGGTGGTCGGCTACCTCCACACCGGCATGGAGAAGACGGGCGAGACGCTCACCTACCTCCAGGGCTCCACCAACGTCACCCGCATGGACTATGCCTCGCCGCTGTTCAACGAGCTGGTGTTCTCGTTGGCCGTCGAGGAGCTCCTCGGCGTCGAGGTGCCCGAGCGGGCCACCTGGATCCGCATGCTGATGAGCGAGCTCAACCGGATCTCGTCGCACCTGCTGTTCATGGCCACCAACGGCATGGACCTCGGCGCCGTGTCGATGATGATCTACGGCTGGCGTGAGCGCGAGCAGGTGCTCCGGTTCTTCGAGCAGGTCACCGGCCTGCGCATGAACCACAACTACATCCGCCCCGGCGGCGTGGCCGCCGACCTGCCCGACGGCTGGCGCGACGAGGTGCTGCGGCTCATGGAGATGCTGCCGCCCCGCCTCGAGGAGTACGACACCCTGATGACGGGCCAGCCGATCTGGCGCGACCGTCTCCAGGGCGTCGGTGTGATCTCGCGTGACGAGGCCGTGGCCCTGTCGGCCACCGGCCCGATCCTGCGTTCGACCGGCATGGCCTGGGACCTGCGCAAGGACCAGCCCTACCTCGCCTACGACCAGGTCGACTTCGACGTGGTCGTCGGCACCTACGGCGACTCCTTCGACCGCTACGCGATCCGGCTCAACGAGATCCGCGAGTCGATGCGCATCGTCCACCAGATCCTCGACCGCATGCCCAAGGGCGACTATCGCACGCCCGACGCCAAGGTCACGCCCCCGCCGCGGGCCCGCATCGACGAGTCGATGGAGGCCCTGATCCACCACTTCAAGATCTTCACCGAGGGCTTCAAGGTGCCCGAGGGCGAGGTCTACGTGGCGGTCGAGTCGCCCCGCGGCGAGCTCGGTTGCTACCTGGTGAGCGACGGCACGTCCAAGCCCTACCGCATGCACATCCGTGGTCCCTCCATCGTGAACCTCCAGACCCTTCCCCACCTGATGGCCGGCGGCCTCGTCGCCGACGCCGTGGCCGTGATCTCCTCGGTCGACCCGATCATGGGGGAGGTCGACCGTTGAGTCGCCTCACCCCGCAGAACGTCGCCCTCGCCACCGAGATCATCGCCCGCTACCCGCGGGCGAAGAGCGCCCTCATCCCGCTCCTCCACCTCGCCCAGGAGCAGGACGGCTACGTCGCCGACGACGCGATGGAACACCTCGCCGAACTCGTCGGGGTCACCCCCGCCGAGGTGCTCGGCACGTGCTCGTTCTACGAGATGTTCAAGCGGCATCCCGTGGGCACCTACATGCTCAACATCTGCACCAACCTGAGCTGTCAGCTGCTCGGCGGTGAGGAGTTGCTGCACCACGCCGAGGAGACCCTCGGCATCAAGGCGGGGGGCACCACGCCCGACGGCCTGTTCACCATCGAGGACGTCGAGTGCATCGCGGCGTGCACCGAGGCCCCGTGTCTCCAGGTGAACTACCGCTACGAGTACCGCCTCACCCACGACGACTTCGACGCCCTGATCGCGGATCTGCGGGCCGGAAAGCGTGACGACATCCCGGCCCACGGCACCCTGGGCCTGGTCCGCCAGCACATCACCCCCGATCGGGTCGGTGGCATCGAGCCGCCCGAGACCGCGGGCAAGCCCGCCTGGTTCGCGTCGCGTGAACCGGTCGGAGACGAGGCAGGAAACTGATGGCCCACTCCAACGACTACGTCCCCTGGGCGCCCGGCTACGTCGACAACGAGGGCCCGAAGATCGTCTCGAGCCGCTTCGTCCACGAGGACAGCTACACCCTGGTGCGCTCCCTGGCGACCGGCGGCTACGACGGACTGAAGAAGGCCCTCGACATGGCGCCCGCCGACGTGGCGGCGCTGGTGAAGGACGCAACCCTGCTCGGTCGCGGCGGCGCCGGCTTCCCCGCCGGCATCAAGTGGGGCTTCATGCCCCCGACCTGGCCGCGCTACCTCGTCGTCAACGGCGACGAGTCCGAGCCCGGCACCTACAAGGACCGCCTGCTGATGGAGCGCGATCCCCACCAGCTGATCGAGGGTTGCCTGATCGCCTGCTACGCGCTGGGGCTCAACCAGTGCTTCCTCTACGTCCGGGGCGAGATGGCCCTGGCCCAGGAGCGCATCGCCCAGGCCCTCAACGAGGCCTACGAGGCCGGCTACTGCGGCAAGAACATCCTCGGCACCGACGTCAGCATCGACGTCGTGCTGCACTGGGGCGCCGGCGCCTACATCGTCGGCGAGGAGACCGCCCTCATCGAGAGCCTCGAGGGCAACCGGGGCATGCCCCGCCTCAAGCCCCCGTTCTTCCCGGCGGCCAAGGGCGTCTACTACAAGCCGACGATCGTCAACAACGTCGAGACGCTCGCCAACCTGCCGTGGCTGCTGGTCAACGGGCCCGACGAGTACAAGAAGTGCGGCTCGGAGGCCTCGCCCGGCACCCGCCTCGTGGCGGTGAGCGGCCACGTGAAGCGGCCCGGTGTCTACGAGATGGAACAGGGCGTGGTGTCGTTCCGGACCCTGTTCTACGACGACAACTTCTGCCAGGGCATCCGCGACGACAACGCCCTCAAGGCGTTCGTGCCCGGCGGCGGCTCGGCCCCGTGGTTCTTCGACGAGCAGCTCGACCTCCTCCAGGAGGGTCGGGCGATCGGCGCAGCCGGCTCGATGCTCGGCTCGGGCGCCCTGATGGTGATGGACGACACGACCGACGCGGTGAAGGCCGCCCTGCGGCTCGTGCGGTTCTACGCCCGGGAGTCGTGCGGCAAGTGCACCCCGTGCCGAGAGGGCACGAGCTGGGAGGAGAAGATCCTCCAGCGCATCCTCGACGGCCACGGTCGGCCCTCCGACATCGACCTCCTGCTCGAGGTCGGCCAGAACATCAGCCCCGGGGTCTACCCGATGGCGTCGTTCGAGGCCGAGGGCCTCGAGGCCGTGCCGTTCCCCCCGAAGCAGACCACGATCTGCCCCCTCGGGCCGTCGTCGGTGGCGCCGATCACCTCGGCGATCCGCCGCTTCCGCGACGAGTTCGAGGCCAAGATCCCCGCCGACGCTCGCGCCCTGGAGACCGCCGGGGCCGAAGGAGCCGCATCGTGACCGCCACCGAACCCGGCACCGGGATCGCCTTCACCCTCGACGGCCAGGCGCTCGAAGCGAAGCCGGGCGAGTTGCTGATCGACGCCGCCGAACGCCACGGCGTGCACATCCCGCGCTTCTGCTACCACCCGCGGATGAAGCCGGTCGGCATGTGCCGCATGTGCCTGGTCGAGGTCGACGCCGGCCGCGGCCCGGCCCTCCAGCCGAGCTGCATGCTCAACGTCACCCCCGACATGGTGGTCAACACCACCTCGGAGACGACGACCAAGGCCCAGGACGGCGTGCTCGAGCTGTTCCTGATCAACCACCCCCTCGACTGCCCCGTCTGCGACAAGGGCGGCGAGTGCCCGCTGCAGGACAACGCCTACGCGTTCGGGCCCGGCGAGAGCCGCTTCGTCGAGGAGAAGCGCCACTACGAGAAGCCGATCCCGATCAGCGACCTGGTCCACCTCGACCGGGAGCGGTGCATCCTGTGCGACCGCTGCACCCGCTTCGCGTCCGACGTGGCCGGCGACCCCCTGATCCACTTCATCGACCGGGGCAACGAGACCCAGGTCAACACGTTCCCGGATCACCCTTTCGCCTCCTACTTCAGCGGCAACACGGTGCAGGCCTGCCCGGTCGGCGCCCTCACCGCCGCCCCCTATCGCTTCAAGGCCCGCCCGTGGGACCTCACCGAGGTCGAGTCGACCTCGACGGTCGACACGACCGGCGCCCGGGTCGCCCTCCAGTCGTCGCGCGACGAGCTCGTCCGCATCCTCGGCGTCGACTCCGACGCCGTGAACTGGGGCTGGCTCAGCGACAAGGAACGCTTCGCCTACGAGGCGACCAACAGTGAGGCCCGCCTCACCGACCCCCAGGCCGTCGTCGGCGACGAGGTGCAGCAGGTCCGCTGGGACCGCGCCATCGCCGCCGCCGCCGAGGCCCTGTCGGCGCCCGCCGACCGGATCGGGGTCATCGGCGGCGCCCGCCTCCCCCTCGAGGCCCAGTTCGCCTGGAGCGCCCTGCTGTCGTCGCTCGGGGTGACCAACGTCGACGCCCAGCTCGGTGACGGGCTCCCCGGCGACGTCGTGGCCGGCCTCGCCGACGCAACGATCGCCGAGGCCGCCGCCCCCAACGGGGTGGTCGTCCTGCTCTCCGCCGACCCGAAGGAGGAGCTGCCGACGCTCTACCTCCGTCTGCGTCACGCGGCGATCGAGGACGGCGCGTCCCTCGTCGAGCTGACCGCTCGCCCCACCGGGCTCACCGAGCAGGCTGCGGCCTCGCTCCACCCGGTGCCCGGCGCCGTCGCCGAGGTCGCTGCGGCCCTGGCCGACGGAGCCACCGGCGCCGACGTCGGCGGTGTCGCCGCCGCCGATCTCGCCGCCGTCCACGGCCTGCTCACCTCGGGCCGTCCGGTCACGATCGTGCTCGGCCGGGCCAACCTGGCCGAGTCGCCCGACTACGCCGTCGCCGCGGTCGCCGCCCTGAAGCGGCTCGTGCCGGAGGCCAAGGTGCTGTCGGCCCTGCGTCGCGGCAACGTGCACGGCGCCCTCGAGATGGGGCTCACCCCCGAGCTCGACCTCGGCGCCACCCCGGCCGCCGCCACCGGGCTCGACACCGAGGGGATCCTGGCCGCCGCCGCCGAGGGCCGCATCGACTCGATCGTCCTGCTCGGCGCCGACCCGATCGCCGACTTCCCCGACGCCGAACTGGCCCGCAAGGCCCTCGACCGGGCCGGGACCGTCGTCGCCGTCGACACCCTGCGCAACGCCTCGGTCGACGCCGCCGACGTGGTGCTGCCGGCCGCCGCCGGCGGCGAGGTCGACGGAGCCTTCCTCAACCTCGAGGGTCGCCTGAGCCCCCTCAAGGCCAAGGTCACCGCCGCCGGCCAGAGCCGCCCCGACTGGATGATCGCGGCCGAGCTGGCGATCGCCCTCGATCGCGACCTCGGCGCCGTCACCCTCGACGAGCTGCGAGCGACCCTGTCGGCCTCGGTGCCGGCGTTCGCATCGGTCGACTGGGCGGCCCTCGACAGCGCCGCCGACGGTCCCCTGATCGACCGCACGCGGTCCTGGTCGCCGTCGCTGCCCGAGAACGTCGCCGTGCCCTCGGCCGACGGCTACGGTCTCCGACTGGTGGTCGATCGAGCGATGTGGGACGGAGG
>JBPEXC010000074.1:0-5135 GCA_052032035.1 Acidimicrobiales bacterium
AGCGCGTCGGGGTCGACGGGGTCGACGCCCGGGACGGTCAGCCCTGGAAGTCGGCCGCCATGACCGTGAGGGTGATGTCGTGGCGGTTGCTCTTCTTCTTGCCCTCGTTGTCGAGGTACTCGACCTCGATCTCGATCTCGTAGGTGCCGGGGGTGACCGTCGCCGGGTCGATCCAGATCCGGGCCACGTCCTCTTCGGCGCCGTCGAGCTTGTCGTCGTGGTGGAGGCTCGTGTAGGTCTCCTGCGGGTAGTAGACCTCGTCGAGGCCCTTGCGCACCGTGATGTCGAAGTCGTTGTTCATCGGCGACACGCCGAGGAAGTCGAACTCGACCCAGTTGTTCACGCCGTCGCCGCCGCTGAAGACGGTGGCCTGCGAGGTGAGCAGCTCGTAGTCGTCGCCCTTGAAGTTCGAGGTGCGGACCTTGATCGAGTCGATCTTCTCGGAGTGCTGCACCCCCTCGGCGTCGGTCCAGTGGGCATAGACCTTCAGCCAGAACGTGCTGGGCGTGCGGACGGTCGTGGTGAGTTCGAACGCCGCGGTGTCGAGCTCACCGGCGGTGAGGTCGTCGTCCCAGTGCAGCCCGGCGGCCGCATCGGGGGCCCCGTCGCCATCGTGGTCGGGGTAGGCGATCTCGACCTTGGAGGTGGTGGCCTCGATCGTCATCGAGAAGTCGGTGATGTCCTGGTCGGAGGTCCACCCGAGGTTGATCCAGGTCTCGCTGCCCCGGATCAGCGACACCTCGCGGTCGCCGACGAGCTGGGGTTCGTCGTGGTCGACGATCGGCCCCCAGAAGGCGGCGGCGGGCGAGGCGAAGGCTGCGACGGCGAGGGCGGCACCGGCGGTGACGGTCGCGAGACGGCGGAAGATCATGTTGGTGATAACGACGCGCTCGCCGCCGACCTTGACCCCCGCATGGTGGGGGATTCCACCCGGCGGTTGCGGCCCGAGTGGGTCGTTCGGCCCGGTAGGTTGCCCCACGATGACGATCGAGGCGGTCATGTTCGACATGGGCGGGGTGCTCGTCGAGCTCGGCCCGATCGCCGATCTGGTCGGCGACGCGCCCCTCGACGCCGAGGAGTTCTGGCGGCGATGGCTGACCAGCGACGCCGTGCGCGACTTCGAACGCGGTCGGATCGACGCCGCCACCTTCGCGGCCGCCGTGGTCGACGACCTGGAGCTCTCCGATGAGCCGGCCACGTTCCTGGACCGGTTCGAACGGTGGCCCCGGGGGTTCTTCCCCGGCGCTCCCGAACTGGTGGCCGAGGTGGCGGCCTCCCACACGACGGGCGTGGTGTCGAACACCAACGCCCATCACTGGCAGCACCAGCGGGACGGGGCGGCGATGCGCGCCCTGTTCGAGCGGACCTACCTCAGCTTCCAGCTCGACCTGATCAAGCCCGACGCCGACTACTTCGAGCACCTGCTCGCCGATCTCGGGCTCGCCGCCTCGGCGGTCCTGTTCCTCGACGACAACCAGCTCAACGTCGACGGTGCCCGGGCGGCCGGGCTCGTCGGCGAGGTGGTGCGGGGTCCGCAGGAAGCCCGACGGGCCGCCGCGGCCCACGGGGTGCTCTGAGCTCGTTCCCCGAGCGGCCGCCGATCCTCAGCGGCGGTCCTGGAGGAAGGGGAACTGCGCTCGAGCGGCGGCGACCCGGGCGGGGTCGACGTCGGCGAGGATGGTCGTCGGTGCGCCGGCGGCGGCGACCACGATCTCGCCGAGCGGGTCGATCACGGTCGAGTCGCCGACGTGGGCGAGGCCGTTGCCGTCGTCGCCGACCCGGTTGACCGCCACCACCCAGGCCTGGTTCTCGATCGCCCGGGCCCGCAGGAGGGTCTGCCAATGATGGCGACGCCCAGCCGGCCAGTTGGCCACGACCAGGTAGGCGTCGGTGGCGGGGGCCGTGGCCCAGAACTCGTCTGCGAACCGCAGGTCGTAGCAGACGAACAGGGTGCACGACACGCCGTCGATCTCGACGGTCACGTGGCGGTCGCCGGCGGCGTAGTGCTCGTGTTCACCGCCGTAGCTGAACGGGTGGATCTTGTCGTAGTGGGCGACGTCGCCGTCCGGGCCGGCCAGGAGGAACCGGTTGACGCACCGGCCGTCGTCGAGGCGGGTCGGGATCGAACCGCCGACGATCACCCCGTGGGCGCGGGCGGCGTCGCGCAGGAAGGTCACGGACGGGCCGTCACCCGGTTCCGCGATCCGCTCGGTCGCCATCGAGAACCCGACCGCGAACATCTCGGCCAGCAGGACGACGTCGGCGCCGCTCGACACGGCGCGCGCCACCTCGGGGCGGAGGGTGGCGATGGTGGCGTCGGCGTCTTCCCAGACGATGTCGTGTTGCACGGCGGCGATCCGCACGAGGGGTCCTCCCGGCTGAGCTGAGGGTCGGGTGCCGCGTGGCAGCGCCCCGGTGCCCCTAGCCTGGCCTGCCGTGACCGTCTGTGCACCCTCTCGTTCCTGCGACGCCGCCCCGGCGTCGCGCCCCGCTCGCTCCGGCGCCGCTCGGCGTCGCATCGGCGCCGTCCTGTTGCTGGCGCTCGCCGTCGTCGCCGCCGGCTGCGGTGTCAGCCGCGACGATCGCGACGCGGTGGCGGCCACCATCGTCTTCTCCGACGGCGGCGAGGTGGAGATCTCGGGCGACGAGCTCACCGAGCTGGTGCAGTCGGTCGTGTCCGAGCCCGACTTCCAGGAGCTGGCCTACGGCGAGACCCCGGTCGACGAGATCGAGCGCGAGATGCTCACCCGGCTGGTGCAGCGCGAGACCGTCGCCCACCTGCGGTCCGAGGCCGGCGCCACCGTCGACGAGGCGACGTTGACCGAGGTGCAGACGGCGTTGAACGACCAGCTGGTGCAGTTCTTCGAGGACGACGCCGACGCCATGGCCGAGTCGCTGAGCCCGTTCATCGACCTGTTGGCCACGACCGCCGCCGATCAGGAGGCCCTCGGGGCCGTGCTGGTCGCCGAGGTCGGCGACGTCCCGTGCGCCAGCCACATCCTCGTCGACGACGAGGGCCAGGCCACCGAGCTGCTCGCCCAGCTCGACGACGGCGCCGACTTCGCCGAGTTGGCCACCGAGTTCTCGCTCGACCCCGGCAGCGGGGCCCAGGGCGGCGACCTCGGGTGCGCCGACCCGTCGCTCTACGTCGCCGAGTTCGCCGACGCGATCGGCTCGGCAACCGAGGGCGAGATCGTCGGGCCCGTCCAGACCCAGTTCGGCTACCACCTCATCGTCGTCACCGGCTACGAGCCGGTCGACCCCGCCACGGTCGACGCCAACTCGCTGTCGTTCACGGCGGTCGAGGCGGAGCTGCGGGAGGCCATCGTGACCGTCGATCCGGCCGTCGGGGCCTGGGACCCGCAGTCGGGCTTCGTCGTCGGCATCGAGGGCTGAGGTGGCTCCGGCCGGTCGGCCCCGGCTGACCGTCACCGGTCTCGGGCCGGGCGGCATCGGGCAGATCACCGACGACACCCGTGCCGCCATCGCGGCGGCCGACCGGTGCTTCCTGCGCACCACCCGACATCCGTCGAGCACGCTCGCGCCGGCCGGGGCCGAGAGCTTCGACGACGTCTACGACGGCGCCGAAGACCTCGCCACCGTCTACCGGACGATCGCGGACCGACTGGTGGCGGAGGCCTCCGCCGGTGGCGACGTCTGCTACGTCGTGCCCGGCTCTCCCCTGGTGTTGGAGCGCTCGGTCGCCCACCTGCGGGCCGACGACCGCATCGACGTCGACCTCGTGCCCTCGATGAGTTTCCTCGACGTGACCTGGGCTCGCCTCGGTATCGACCCGGTCGAGGAGCGGGTACGGCTGGTCGACGGCCACGTGTTCGCCGACGCCGCCGCCGGCGAGAGCGGGCCGCTGCTGGTGGCCCACGCGCACGCCCCGTGGGTGCTGAGCGATATCAAGCTCGCGATCGATGCCGGCCCGGAGCAGAAGGTCGTCGTGCTCCAGGGGCTCGGCACGCCCGACGAGCGGATCGAGGAGGTGGCCTGGCCGGACCTCGATCGGTCCGTGGTGCCCGACCACCTGACCAGTCTCTACCTGCCCGAGGTGACGGCGCCGGTCGCCGGGGCGTTGCACCGCTCCGTCGAGCTGATGCGGCGATTGCGGGCCGAGTGTCCCTGGGACGCCGAGCAGACGCACGAGTCGCTGCGCCCCTACCTGCTCGAGGAGAGTCACGAGGTGCTCGAGGCGCTCGACGCCCTCGCCGCGCTCGGCGACGACGATCGTGGGTCCGACGCCGAGGCGGCGGCGATGGAGCTGCTCGAGGAGGAGCTCGGCGATCTCTGGTTCCAGGTCCTGTTCCACGCCGAGCTGGCGGCCGAGGCGGGCTGGTTCACGGTGGCCGACGTCGCCACCACCCTGCACGACAAGCTGGTCGGGCGGCACCCCCACGTGTTCGGCGACGTGGTGGCCGACGACGCCGCGACGGTCGCCGGCAACTGGGAGCGGATCAAGAAGGACGAGAAGGGGCGAGAGTCGTTGCTCGACGGGATCCCCGCATCGCTGCCGTCGTTGGCCCGGGCGCAGAAGATGGCCCGGCGGGTGGAACGCGGTGCGAGCGGCGGCGCCGAGGTGTTGCCTCCCGATGCCGAACTCTGGGACCGACTCGGCGGCACCCCGGCCGCACTCGACGACGCCGAGGTCGGCCGGCGGCTCCTCGCGCTGACCGAACTCGCTCGGCGCAGCGGTGTCGATGCCGAGCTCGCCCTTCGGGGCGCCGCCGTCGAGGCCGCTCAGCGATTCCGCGTCGCCGAACAGGCCGGGGCGATCACCCCGGCCTGGATCCTGGGCTGAACTCGCAGGCGAACGTCAGACCGGCGGCGGGGGCGGGGGTAGGTCGCGCCGCCCGTCGTCATCGCCGGGCGGTGCAGCGTCCTCCCACGCCGGGGGCGGCGGTGGCACGGCCGACGGGGCCGGGCTCGGAGCCGGGGCCGGCGCAGCGAAGCTCGGCGGCGGGGGAGGGGTCGAGCCGGCGGGTGGAGGCGGCGGGGGCGTGGCCCCGGGAGGAGGCGGGGGTGGCGTGAACCCGCCGGGGGCTGGCGGCGCAGGCGGCGGCTCGACGGCGGCTGGCTGGGGCGGGGGCGGCGGCGGTGTGAACGAACCGGTCGGCACGGGCGACGCCGGC
>JBPEXC010000075.1:0-2870 GCA_052032035.1 Acidimicrobiales bacterium
TCCTCAGCCTCGTCATGGTCGGCGTCTGGCTGGCCTGCACGGCGTTCGGCCTCGTGTCGTCGGCCGGCGACTTCGGCGGCGGCTACCGCCCCCAGCGCGCCGACGACTACGGCTACTCGTCCGGTCCGGTCGAGCCCGGGTTCCTCGACAAGCTCAAGGGACGGTTCTCGCGCGGCTCCAAGGGGGTGGCGGAACCGACGAATCTCGCCGACTACCGCACCCCGGTGGGCTCGGACAACTACGACGCCCTGGGCATCGACGCCATCCTCGACCAGATCGCCGAGCGGGGCGTCGACAGCCTCACCGCCGAACAACGCCGGGTGCTCGACCTCTACAAGCGCGATCGCTGACCTGCGGTCCCGCTCAGCGGGCGCGTCGGTCGAGGAGGGCCTGGCTCGAGTCGGGGCGGGTCTCCGAGGTCGACAGCTGCCCCTGGTCGGTGATCCGGAGCAACCACACCAGGGCCGGCACGGCGGTGGCGCCCGCCAGGACGAACACCACCAGCAGTGCCCACAGCGTCGACCGGGCCCCCGCCGCCTCGTCGATCTCGAGGTGGTCGACCAGCAGCCACGGGTACTGCCCGACGGCCCAGCCGGCGAGGATCGCCACCACGGCGAGCACGGCCGCCGGGCGGGCCTCGACGTAGCGCCCACGCCACACCAGGTACATGGCGCCGAGACCGCCGAGGGCACTGGCGATCACGAACGGGGCGCCGCCCCGCTCGAGCCGGTCGGCGAGGGTGGGGGCGTCGATCTCGAGGGGGATGATGCCGGCCAGCGACACCGCACCCAGCACGACCCCGGTGATCCCGGCCCGACGGGCGAAGTAGCGGGCGAGATCGGCCTGGCCGTCGCGGTGGGCGTCGGCGGCCAGGAACACCGCCGCGAGCCACGCGCAGGCGCCGACCGCGAGCACGCCGCCGAGCATCGAGGTCGGGTTCAGCCACACCGTCCACGGATCCGCAGTGGTCTCCAGCGTCACCCGACCCGAGGCGACGGCGCCGACACCGGCCCCGAAGAAGAACGGGGTGAACACCGACGAGACGGCGAACACGATGCCGAACAGCCGGGCCTGGGAGAGCGTGCTCGACGACTTGCGGTAGACGAAGGCGGCACCCCGCAGCACGATGCCGAGGGCCGCGCCGATCAGCGGGACGAACAGGTCGGTGACCATCGCCGCGAAGGCGTCGGGGAAGCCGGTCCAGAGGTAGACGAGCACGAAGATCAGCCACACGTGGTTGGCTTCCCACACCGGGCCGATGCTGCGGTCGATGCGCTTGCGCACCGGGGCGCCGGCCCGGTCGCCACCGGCGAGCAGGTCCCAGATGCCCGATCCGAAGTCGGCGCCACCGAACACGGCGTAGGCGACCACGCCGAGCCACACGACGGCGATCGTCACGACCGCGAGGCTCATCGCGCGCCCGCCAGGGCATCGTCACCGGCACCGGCTCCGAGGTCGGCGGCTCCGCCGTCGGAGGGATCGTCCTCCGGTGGACCGTAGGGCGTGCCGGGTTCGAGCCCTCGGCGCCAGCGCGACGCCATCGCCAGCAGGATCACGGCGGTGGCCACCATCAGCACCAGGTAGAGCACGATGAGGCCGATCAGGAGTCCGCCGACGCCGTCGCGGGGCGTGACGGCGTCGGAGACCAGCATCACCTGCTGCACGATCCACGGTTGGCGACCGACCTCGGTGGTGACCCACCCGGCCTCGAGGGCGACGACCGAGGCCGGCCCGGCGGCGACGAGGGCGAGGATCCACCATCGCCCGTCCGGCAGGCGGCCGGTCCGCCACCGCTTCCATCCGCCGAAGGCGGCCAGACCGAGGAGGGCGGTGCCGATGCCGACCATGATCTGGAACGAGAGGTGGACGACGTTGACCGGCGGCTGTTCCTCGGCGGGGATCTGGTCGAGGCCCTCCAGGGTGGCGTTCGGGTCGAACTCCTCGAGGAACGACGCGAGCCCCGGGATCTCGAGCGCATACCGCTTCTCCCCGTCGATCAGCACGCCGCCGAGGGTCAGCGGCACGCCGGCCTCGGTCTCGACGATCAGCTCGACGGCGGCGAACTTGGCCGGCTGGTCGGCGGCGATGTTGCGGATGGCGAGGTCGCCGGTGAGGACCTGGATCGGGGCGGCGACGGCGCCGACCGCGAACCCGATCGCCATGCCCATGCGGTGGAGCCGGTCGCGGCGACCCCGGCGCCAGCCGACGGCGTAGACCGACGCCACGAGGAAGCCGGTGACCAGGTAGGTGGCGGGCAGCATGTGGAGGAACTGGGTGGCGACGGCGCCGTTGAAGATCGCGGCCCACGGGTCGACGTCGATCACCTCGCCGGTGGCGGCGTAGTGGGCGACGTCGAAGCCGGACGGTTCGTTCATCCAGCCGTTGACGGCCAGGATGCAGAACGTGCCGAACACCCCGGACAGGGCGATCGGCACGAGGGTGAGCAGGTGGATGCGGGCGGGCAGCCCCTTCCAGCCGTAGAGGTAGATGCCGAGGAAGATCGCCTCGAGGAAGAAGAAGATGCCCTCGAGGGCGAAGGCGAGTCCGATGACGTCGCCGAACGTGCCCATCAGCCCGGGCCACAGCAGCCCCATCTCGAAGCTGAGGACGGTGCCCGAGACCGCCCCGACGGCGAACAACACGGCGGCCGACTTGCCCCACCGGTGGGCGAGTTCGAGCGCGTCGAGGTCGTCGTGGCGCAGGCCTCGCCGATGGGCCAGCCAGATCAGGGCGGGGAAGGCCACACCGAAGCACGACAGCACGATGTGGAAGCCGAGCGACAGCGCCATGAGCCAGCGCGCGGCGAGCAGGTTGGACTCGGTGGCTGCGAGCAGAACCGGGGACATCGCGGCACCTCCGCCCCGAGTCTA
>JBPEXC010000076.1:0-1904 GCA_052032035.1 Acidimicrobiales bacterium
GGCCGAGCGGCCGGGGGCCACCGTGCTGCCCGGCCTCCTCGGGCCTCGGGGCGCCGACGACCAGATCGATCTCGCCGCCTCGACGCCCGACGACGCCGGCGCCCTGCCCCGGATCGACATCGACGCCGACGCCCTGCTCGACGCCGGCTCGGGCCACGGCTACACGCCGGCAGGCCTCCCCGCCCTGCGTGACGCCGTCGCCCAGCGGTTGACGCTCGGCGGGCTGCCGACCGTGGCCGAGCAAGTGCTGATCACCAACGGCGCCCAGCACGGCCTCGCCCTGGCGTTGGACCGGGTGGCCCCGGCCGGCGGTCGGGTCATCGTCGACGAACCGACCTATCCGGGCGTGATCGACCTGCTCCGCTCACGCTCGGTGCGCGGCGTGCCGCTGTCTCGAACGACCGGCGGGATCGACGCCACCGGGCTGCGGCGGCTGGTGCGGGCGGAGGGGACGACGGCCGCCTATCTGCAGACCTCGGTCCACAACCCGACCGGCTGGGCGGCCCAGGACTGGCAGTTCCGGGAGTTGGCCAAGGCGTGCGACGACCTGGGGCTGACCGTGATCGAGGACCTGGTGCTCGCCGACCTGCGCTACGACGGTTCGCTCCCGGCGCCGATTGCGGCCCGGACCCGAAAGGCGACCGTGATCGTGATCGGATCGATCTCGAAGCTCGGCTGGGGTGGACTGCGGATCGGTTGGTTGCGCGGGCCGGCCGATGTCGTCGAGCGGCTGGTGCGAACCCGACTGGCCGACGACCTGGGCTCGTCGGTGCCGTCGCAGCTGATCGCCGCCGGGGTGCTCGAGCACTTCGACGACGTGGCGGGCATCCGGCAGCGGACGCTGGGGGAGCGGGCCGAGCTGGCGCGAACCCTGATCGCCGATCGCTTGCCGACATGGCGTCCGGCGGTGCCGGCCGGCGGGCTGAGTCTGTGGATCCAGCTGCCGGACCCGTTGGCCGAGCCGCTGGCCCAGCGGGCGCGTCGCCACGGCGTGCTGGTGGCGACGGGTGTGTCGGCCTCGATCGAGGGTCGCTACGGCGATCATGTGCGGATCTGCTTCGACCGGGCCCCCGACCGCCTCGAGGCCGGGATCGATCGCCTGGCGCTCGCCTGGGAGGAGCTGGTCGGCGGATGAACGGCCATGATCGCGATCTGATCGCCTACTACTCGGCCGAGTTCGAGACCGGGCGGCGATCCGAGCTGAGCGACTTCCGGCACGGCCTGCGGCAGTCGTTCCTCGACATGATCCGTGGCGAGCCGCTCGTCGGGCCGCTGCTCGACGTCGGGGCGGGGCCCGGCCTCGACACCGTGGAATTCGCCGGCGCCGGGATCGGGGTGATCGGGCTCGACCTCACGCCCGTCCACGCGGCTGCGATCGCCGGTCGCGGCGTGCCTGCGGTGGCCGCATCCGCGGTCGACCTCCCGTTCGCTGCGGCATCGTTCGGTGGGGTGTGGTCGATGAGCACGCTGATGCACCTGCCGGCCGACCTCGCGGATGCCGCCCTCGCGGAGTTGGTGCGGGTGGTGGCGCCGGGCGGTCCGATCGCACTGGGTACCTGGGGCCTGGGGACGTGGGATGGTGCCGACACCGAGGGGTGGACCGACGGGCCCGCGGGTCTGCCCCGCTACTTCCGGTGGTCGAGCGACGCGACGTGGTTGGCGATGCTCGAGCGGCACGCCACGGTCGAGCACTTCGAGGCCCACGTGGTCGACGACAGCGGCGACACCTACCAATTCGCCGTGCTGCGTCGGTTCAGGAATGCTGCGTGAGTGTGCGTTGCCGAGCCTCGCCAGGCCCGGAGCGGATCAGACCGTGACGACGTCCCCGACGGCGGCCTTCCTGATCGCGTCGATGGCGGCGGTGCGGTCGGGCTTGCCGTAGACAGCAGAGCCGGCCACCAGCA
>JBPEXC010000077.1:0-10457 GCA_052032035.1 Acidimicrobiales bacterium
TCGGGCAGGCCGGGGATGTCGAGGCGACGCGGGTGGCTCCCGGTGGCGAGCACGATCCGCCGGCACTCGACCCGGCGGACGCCGTCGGGGCCGGCGATCTCGACCCCGCCGTCGACGAGGCCGGCCACGTCGTCGTCGACGATCGGGGTCGCACGACGGCGACCGGGGTGTGGGCCTGCGGCGACGCCACGACCGAGGGCCGACAGCACGGCACCACCCACGCGGCCAACGCCCTCGGACGCCGCATCGTCGCCGACATCGTCTCGTCGGGCCGGCTGCCCGGCGGCTGGCTCCACGGCGGCGACCGGTCGTTGCACCCGTCCGCCACCTACGGCCATCCCGAGACCGCCCGCATCGGCCACCAGCCGGCCGTGCCGCCCCCCGACGTCGTCCGTCACCGGGTCGACCTCGCCGCCACCGATCGTGGCATCACCGATCGGATCGGTGCCGGTGTGTTGATCGTCGACGTGCGCCGGCTCAGCGGCCGCATCGAGGGCGTGACCATCGTGGGCCCTCGGGCGGCCGAACTCGTGTCGATCTTCGCCCTGGCGATGCGCAACGACCTGCCGCTCCACCGCTTCTACGGCGTCGTGTGGCCCTACCCGTCCCACGCCGATGCGATCGGGCGCCTGGTCGACCTCCACGTCGCCGCCACCGCGGCCGACCCGGCCGGCAGCGCCCGCGCCTGGTTGGCAGGGCGGTGGCGTGCCCTACGATGCCGCCATGTGCACCACCCGTGACGACGTGCTGGCCATGCTGGCCGAGCTGGCCCAGCTTACGACCCTGGCCGAGCAGAGCCCCCAGTCGTTCAAGGTCCGGGCCTACGAGAACGCCCGGGCCGCCCTCGAGGGCGACAGCCGCGATCCCGTCGAGCTCACCGCCACCGAGCTCGCCAAGATCAAGGGCATCGGCAAGTCGACGGCCGCCAAGATCCGCGAGTTCGTCGACACCGGCGTGGTCGACAAGCTCGAACAGCTCCGGGCCGAGTACCCGCCGTCGGTCGTCGAGCTCAGCAAGATCCCCGGCATGGGGCCCAAGACCCTGGCCCTGGTCCGCAGCGAACTCGGCATCGAGGACCTCGAGGCGCTGAAGGCCGCCATCGCCGAGCAACAGCTGCGCACGCTCCCCGGGCTCGGCGCCGCCAGCGAGGCCAAGATGGCCAAGGCGATCGAACGACTCGGGCTCTCCGGCAAGGACCGACGCACCCCGATCGCGGACGCCCTGCCCCTCGCCGAACGGCTGGTCGGCGACCTCGCCGCCGTCGAGGGCGTGGTCGACGTCGCCTACTGCGGCAGCCTGCGGCGGTTCTCCGAGACCGTCGGCGACATCGACATCACCGTCGCCGCCCCGCCGGAGGTCGCCGAGGCCGTGATGGAGGCGGTGCGCACCCACCGGCAGGCCGACGACGTGATCCTCAGCGGCTCGACCAAGACGTCGTTCCTCACCGCCACCAAGCTCCAGGTCGACGTGCGGGTCGTCGAACCGGAGCAGTTCGGCGCGGCGACCCTCTACTTCACCGGTTCGAAGTCGCACAACATCGCGATGCGGCAGCGGGCGATCGACCGGGGCATGACCCTCAACGAGTACGGCCTGTTCCGGGTGGTCGGTGACAGCGCCGCTGCTGATGACAGCGCTGATGACGAACTCGTCGCCTCGGCCACCGAGGCGGAGATCTACGCCGCCCTCGACCTCGACGTGGTGATCCCGCCGATGCGGGAGGGCACCGGCGAGGTCGACGCCGCCGCGGCCCGGGCCCTGCCCGAGCTCGTGCAGCGAGCCGACATCCGCGGCGACCTCCACTACCACACCGATCGGTCCGGCGACGGCCGCTCGTCGGTCGCCGACATGGTCAAGATGGCGGCCGCCGAGGGCTACGAGTACCTCGCGATCACCGACCACGGCGAGGACCTGACGATCAACGGGTCGAGCGAGGCCGAGATGCGCGAACACCGTGAGGTGATCCGGGCGATCCAGGCCGACTACCCCGATCTCACCCTGCTGTGGGGGTGCGAACTCAACATCGACGCCACCGGTGGGCTCGACTACTCCGACGAGTTCCGCGCCGAGTTCGACTACACGGTGGCGTCGGTCCACTCCGCCTACGACCTGTCGAAGGCCGACCAGACCAAGCGGCTGGTCACCGCCATCAGCGACCCGACCGTCGACTCGATCGGCCATCTCACCGGCCGCTACATCGGCCGTCGGCCGGGCATCGAGATCGACGTCGACATCGTGCTCGAGGCCCTCGCCATGTTCGACGTCGCCCTCGAGGTCAACGGCGCCCTGCAGCGACTCGACGCCGCGTCGTCGGTGGTGCGGCGGGCCGTCGACCGTGGCGTGAAGCTGGTGATCAACACCGACTCGCACCACACCAGCGAGCTCGGGCGCATGGAGTACGGCGTGCTGACCGCCCAGCGGGGGTGGGCGCCCCGGGACCTGGTGGTCAACACCTGGCCCCGGGACCGGTTCCTCGAGTGGGTCCGCACCCACCGCGACAGCGCAAACTGACCGACGGCGGCTGCCGGGGTCAGTCGCCCAGGTCGAGCACGGTGGCGTCGGCGGGGGCGGCGATCGCCTGGTCGACTCCCAGCTCGTCGAAGGCGACGGTGATCTCGAAGTCGACCACGGCGTCGGGCTGCGACGACTCGCCGGCGGTGCCGGTGAGCGTCATCACCCGAAGGACGTCGCCCTCGACGAGCAGCACGACGTCGACGGTCCCGGTCGGGGAGACGTCGAGCCCGCCGGCCAGTCCGAGCGCTCCGGCGGCCTGCAGGGTCTGCTCGCTCAGGTCGACGGTGGCGACGTAGCGGGTGAGGGTCTCGCCGTCGAGCTCGACGGTGCCGTCCTCGGTCGCCTCGACGAGCTCGTCGACGACGGCGAGGATGCTGCGCGGGTTGGCGAGGTCCTCGACCGCCGAGGTGACGAGCGGCGGCGCCTCGACGGCGTACCAGCCGTCGCCCTCGAGCGCGGCCCGTGCGTAGGCGACGCCGTCGACGAGCACGGCCTCGGCTTCGGGGCCGTCGACGAGGTCGTCGACGTCGTGGGACGACTCGAGGACGTCGACGGTCACGGCGAGGTCGCCCTGGTCGAATCGGGTGATCACCTCGGCCGAGAGGTCGCCCTGCTCGCTGCCGTCGGTCCCGGCGAGGTCGACGGTGGTGCGCATCACACCCTCGGTGATCGACGCGGTGGTGTCGGCGGCGGTCTGCACCGCGGCGAGGGCGGGCGTCGACCCGCCCGGGGCGAGGGCCAGGACCCCACCGGTCACCACGGCGCCGGCGGCGGCGACGCCGGCGAGGGCGCCCCAGCGCCGTGGTGACCGAGTGCCGACCGTCGCCGGAGGCGAGCCGAACGGGCGGGCGGCACCGCCGGTCTCGGCGTCCGGGGACGAGGGAGCGAGGGAGGGTTCGGTGTGCATGTGGAGGTCCGTGCGGTCGGGGTGGGTCGGATCGATGGCGGCGGCGAAGGCCCGACGGGCCTCGGGGGAGGCGGCGCCGGGCAGGGGCCGCTCGGCGGACGGGTCGGCGTCGGCCAGCCGGCGGAGGACGGGATCGTCGTGCATGTCCGGTAGCTGTCCGGCACCCGACGCGACATTACCGACGTGCCACCGTGTCCGATTCGCGACCCGTCCACGGCGGTCCGCGACGCCCGCTCGGTCGGCGGGTGCGTCAGACTCGGGTCGTGTCCCCTCCGCCCGACCACCGGTTCCGGGTGCTGTTCGATCTCACCTACGAACGCATGGTGGCCTACGCCCGCCGCCGGGTGCCGGCCGCCGACGTCGACGACGTCGTCGCCGAGGTCTACGCCACCGCGTGGCGCCGGTTCGACGACTTCACCGCCGACGAGGCGCGCGACCCGGTGCCGTGGCTCTACGGGGTCGCCCACAACGTCGTTCGAGCGACGCACCGAGCCGACGGACGGCGGCGGCGCCTCGTCGATCGGATCGGCAGCGTGCGCGACGGGGGAGGCGCCGACGAGGGTGCGGACGACATCGCACCGGAACGGGCCGCGATACGCCACGACGACGCCTCCCGGGTGCGGGCCGCGCTGGCGTCGCTCCCCGAGTCGGACCAGGAGGTGCTGCGGCTGGCGGTGTGGGACGGCCTGAGCCACGACACGATCGGCGAGCTGCTCGGCGTCCGCACCGGGACGGTGACCGTGCGGTTGCATCGGGCTCGCAACCGGCTCGCCCGAGCCCTCGACGAACCCGAGATCTGATCGCCGCCCCCGGCCCGGGTGACCCAAGTCCTCACGTCTCGGCCCGTCCGGCCGACGCAGAGGGTATGCAGCGCTGGTCGTGGCTCGTCGTCGGAGGACTCACCGTCCTCAGCCTGGGCGCCGCCCTGCTGTCGATCGTCGACGGCGAGGTGGCGAGGACCGCTGTGCTGTCCCTCACCGTGATCGTGGCCCTCGGCCTGGCGTTCCTGTCGGTGGAGTCCTTCATCGACACCCGTCTCTCGGCCGACGACCTCACGCCGGCCCCGGTGACCGCCCCCAACGCCGCGCTGTTGGCGATGGGGTGCACGGCCGCCGTCGTCCTGCTCCTGCTCACCGTCGGCCTCGGCACGGCGGGACCCTCGGAGCAGACGCCGATCGTGGCCGGCGTGCAACAGGAGAACACCGCGGAGCTGCGGGTTTTCGGGGCTCCCGAGGACGCCCGGATGGTCGTGCGGATCGACGGGCAACCGGTGGCGGTCGCCAGCGAGGCCGGACTGCTCGAGATCCCCGACGTGGCGATCGATCAGCACGTCGAGCTCACGGTCCTCACCGGCGACACCCGCGCCGCGAGCTGCGCCGTCGTGCTCGGCGATCGCGAGGAGGCCGCCGAGGCCCCCGGCACCGCCAGCTGCGTGCTCGACTAGCACCCCCACCTCCCCGGCTACCCTCCGCCGGGTGGACGCGCTCCGCCTGGTCACGTGGAACCTCGCCATGTTGGAGCGCTCCGACCAGGCGCCGCCCGGCTGGGGTGTCGAGCACAGCGAAGCCGCCGTCGTCGAACGCCTGAGCGCCGAGCCCGTCGACCTCGTCCACTTCCAGGAACTGCCCGGGCTCGTGCCCTACCTGCCGACCCACGGGATGGTGACGTCGACCCCGCAGAGCCATCAGGGGCACCTCGCCACGCTGGTGCGCCACGGCATCGAGACCGACGCGGTGGCCGCGTCGCCCTACGTCGTGTTGGTGACGATCGGCGAGCTGACGGTCGCCAACGTCCACCTGGCCCCCGGTCCGGGGCGGGAGGCCGCCCGGCGGCGCCACGGCCAGCTGGCGGCGGTCGTGGCGGCCAGCCCGACCGATGCGCTGGTGGTGGTCGGCGACACCAACACCCGCAACGACGAACTCGACGCCGTCGCCGAGCTCGGGTTGCGCTCGGCTCGCCTGCCGTCGCCCAGTTGGCAGGGGACCACCAACCGGTTCCGGGTCGACGGGCCGCGTTTCACCGCGTCGTTCAGCCGCTGGCTGGCCACCGACGCCGTCGCGGTCGGCGACGTGGCGGTGTGGGACAGCCCGCTCCAGGTCGACGACCACCGGTTCCACCTCAGCGACCACCACGCCGTCGCCGTGACGGCCGCCCTCCGCTGACCCGTCAGCAGGCGAGATCAGCAGGCGGGGACAGCAGAGGACAAAGGTCCCTGGTTGTCCGCCCCGCCGTCCTGCAGTGTCGTCGGAAACGCCACCTGAGGGCTCGCTGAGCGCCCGGTGAGCGTTCCCTGAGAACCGTCCCCGGCACGACAGGAACCATGTCATGACCATCATCGAGTCCCCCGCGTCCGGCACGTCGCCGACGCCTCCCACACGGCCGAACCCGGCCGGCGAGTCGCTGTCGCCCGGCTGGCTGATGGGCGTCATCCTCGGCGCCCTCGGCATCGGCGTGGTCGGCTTCGTCGCCATCGTCCTCGGGGCCGTGGCCCTCGGGGGCAGCGACACCGCCGACGAGGTCGCCTCGACGACCCTCGACGTCACCCTCCGCGAGTTCTCGATCGACGGTGACCTCACCGCTCCCGCCGGCGAGGTCACCCTCCGCCTGACCAACAGCGGTTCGATGGCCCACAACGTCGAGATCGCCGCCCTCGGGGTCGTCAGCCCCGATCTCGGGCCGGGCGGGACCTTCGAGCTGGCCCTCGGCGAGCTCGCCCCCGGCACCTACGAGGTGATCTGCAACGTCGCCGGCCACGAGGCGAGCGGCATGGTCACCACCCTCACCGTCACCGGCGACGGGGTGGCTGCGGCGGCCACCGACGGCCACGGAGCGCATGGCGGCGAGATGGACTACGCCGCCATGGACGCGGCGATGATGGAGTCGATGCTCGCCTTCCCGGCCGAGACCGAGGGCAGCGGCAACCCCGTGCTGGCGCCGACCGAGGTGCTGGCCGACGGCACCAAGGTGTTCGACCTCACCGCCGAGATCGTCGACTGGGAGGTCGAGCCCGGCAAGTTCGTCGAGGCCTGGACCTACAACGGCGTCGTCCCCGCCCCCCAGATCCTGCTCGACCGTGGCGACAAGGTGCAGGTGCGGGTCGTCAACAACCTGCCGATGGGCACCGACATCCACTGGCACGGCGTCCACACGCCGAACGACCAGGACGGCGTCGCCCCCTACACCCAGGACCTGATCGAGCCCAACGGCGGCACCTTCACCTACGAGTTCACCGCCGTCGACGACGCCATCGGCATGTATCACGCCCACAACCACGCCCAGATGCAGGTGGTCAACGGCATGTTCGGTGCGATCCGCATCGGCGACAACCCGATCCCCTACGGCCAGACGATCAACGGGGTCGAGATCCCCGACGAGATCGACCTCGCCGTCGACATGCCGATGATCCTCAACGACGCCGGCACGATCGGGCTCAGCCTCAACGGCAAGAGCTTCCCGGCCACCGAGCCGCTCGTCCTCCAGCAGGGCGACTGGGCGAGCATCACCTACTACAACGAGGGCCTGCAGATCCACCCGATGCACCTGCACCAGTTCCCCCAGCTGGTCTACGCCAAGGACGGCATCCCGCTGGAACAGCCCTACTGGGTCGACACCCTCAACATCGCCCCGGGCGAGCGCTACACCGTGATCTTCCGGGCCGACGACCCCGGCGTGTGGGTCTGGCACTGCCACATCCTCAACCACGTCGAGCGTGAGGACGGCATGTTCGGCATGGTGACGGCGATCATCGTGGAGGAGAACGAGGCATTCGATCCGGAGGAGAGCCCGGTCACCCCGACCAACTGGCGGATGACCGCCACCAGCGGTGGGCCGGTCGAGACCGACGACGAGGCGCTGCACGGCGGCACCGGCGTCGACCACGGTGATCAGGACGCGACCGACGACGGCGAGGCCGAGGGCTGACCCTCGGGGTTCGTTCCCGACGACGAACGCACCGACCCGGCCCCGAGGGGCCGGGTCGGCTCGCGTCCGGTGGCAATCCGGGCCCGAGGGTCCATCCTGTGCGGGTGCATGCGAGCGACCAGACCCCAGCCCCCACCGGCGCCACCCAGACGATCGTCACCCTCGACCTCGAGGGGGTGCTGATCCCCGAGGTGTGGATCGCCGTGGCCGAGCGGACCGGCATCGACGGCCTCACGCGCACCACCCGGGACGAGCCCGACTACGACGTGCTGATGCGCTACCGGCTCGACCTGCTGGCCGAGCACGGTCTCACCCTCAGCCTGATCCAGGACGTCATCGCCGGCCTCGAGCCGCTGCCGGGCGCCAAGGCGTTCCTCGACGAGTTGCGGGCCCGCACCCAGGTGATCATCCTCAGCGACACCTTCGAGCAGTTCGCCGCCCCGTTCATGCGGCAGCTCGACTGGCCCACCATCTTCTGCCATCGCCTGGTCGTCGACGACGACCGGATCGTCGACTACCGGCTCCGCCAGCCCGACCAGAAGCGGAAGTCGGTCGAGGCACTGCGCTCGCTCGACTACCGGGTCTTCGCCGCCGGCGACTCCTACAACGACACCACCATGCTCGGCGCCGCCCACCACGGCTTCCTGTTCCGGGCGCCCGACAACGTGATCACCGAGTTCGGTCAGTATCGGGCGATGACCGACTACGACGACCTGTTGGCGGCCTTCACCGACCTGCTCTGAGGGGCGGTCGTCGGCCCGGAGGCCTACGCGTGGACATCGTCGTCGTGGCGCCCGAGATCGCGCCGAACACCGGCAACATCATCCGGTTGTGCGCCAACGTCGGCGCGTCGCTCCACCTGGTCGAACCGCTCGGCTTCTCGCTCGACGACCGCTCCCTGCGACGCGGTGGCCTCGACTACCACGAGCTCACCTCGGTCACCGTCCACCCGAGCGTCGACGCCGTGATCGCCGCCCTCGGCGGGCACGACGAGCCCGCCGGTCGCTTGGGTCGACGGTGGTTCGGGTTCGCCGCCGGCGCCGGGCGCCGCTTCGACGAGCCCGACTACCCCGACGACGCCGTCCTGGTGTTCGGGGCCGAACAGGCAGGCTTGCCGGCAGCTGTCCGGGCTCGCTTCGCCCCCTCGCAGCTGGTGGCGATCCCGATGCGCGCCGGCAACCGCAGTCTCAACCTGGCCAACGCCGTCGCCCTCGGCGCCTACGAGGTGTGGCGACGGGGCGGCTTCGTCGGCGGCGGTCCGGACGGCGCCGTGGGGGAGTGGCCCGGGTCAGGCGACCAACGCTGACCGCAGGGGGTCGGGAGCGACGAGCGACTCGGTCGCTGCGTCGAAGACGCCCACGAGGGGGTCGGCCTCGCCGGGGCGGTACCACAGGATGTCGCGACCGAGCGGGGCGGTGTGGCCGTCCATCAGGCTGGCGGCGAACGTCCCGACCTCGGCGACGAGTCGCACGAGGCTCCCGGGAGCGGCGCTGTCGAGCGGCGGCAACTGGGCGACGAGGAGCTGGTGTGAGTTCGGGGCGGCCACGAGCGCGCCGGGCGCCTCGACCGGGAGGGACTCGTCGAGGCGCAGCGCGGCGCCGGTGACGAGGCCGTCGCCGTCGAGCACCCACACGCCGTCGTCGAGGGGCCAGACGCCGTCGTCGGCCACACGAGGGGCGATCCTGGCGTCGTTGTCGCCGGCGAGGCGCCAGGCCTCGTCGTCGCTGAGCTCCCATCGGTCGAGATGGCAGGCGAAGACGGCGGCGCAGCCGGCGTCGAGCTCGAGCACCACGGCCGCGTGGAGATCGGAGGTGAGCGCCTGGGACACCAGGGTGTCGTCGGCCCCCCAGGCACTGGGGACGAGCAGGCGTCGGCGGAGCCGGAGCCGGGCGGCGTCGCCATCGTCGAGCAGTCGCTCGAACTCGGCGGGAGCGTCGACGGCGGCCGACCGGATGTGCTGTCGGATCAGCGCCGGCCACTCCGCGGGACGGTGACGGGCGGCTCGCGCCGCCAGCCGGGCGAACTCGAGTCGCTCGCCGTCGGGCAGTTGGGCGGACCCGGTCGACGGGTCGAACTCGACCGCTGGTCCGCCGACACGGCAGAGCTCGGCGTAGACGTCGAGGGCGAAGTCGCCGGCCCGCTCGCCGAGGTGGCGGAGCCAGCCGGTGGCGGCGAGGGCGGCGTTCATCTCGGGGTTGCGGAGACGGAACGGACGGGTGGTGGTGCGGCAGCTGCGAGCGCCAGGTCGGGTCATCGGGGCTCCTTCGTCGGATTCCGGTACAGACGGAGGGCGCCTCGCAGCACCGATGTCGAAACCGTAGCGGTGCGCCCCGACCGTGTGCGGTGCGATCCGGTGCGATGTCGTGCGCATCGGGCCCGGGACGGGCCGGGAGGGTCGCTCGGCCCAGGTCGGGTGGGCCGAACCGACCCCGCCGATGGGTCGTGACGACCGTTCGCCTGGGCCGCCGGTCTCGTTCCCGCTCCGGCCGACTCCCGACCGGGTACCACCGGCCGACTGCCTGAGGGACGGAGCCCTGGATGGCGCCGTTGACGGTGCCAGGGACGGCGCACCTCGACCCGGGAGCCTCAGGTGGCCAGTGACAGCGCAGCGGTGCGAATCCTCACGGCTGCGTTGGGTTTGCTGACATCGGTGGTCTCGGTCTCGGTCGCGCTGACCGCTGCCCCGGTCGCCGCCGAGGCGGCCTCGCCGCTCCGGCTCGCCGACGACGGTCGCACCCCGGTCGAGGTCCGGCAGGTCTTCGACACCGAGTGGTCGACGCCCGAACCCGCCCACCGGTTCGACGGCGACCCCGAGGCGTGTGACGCCGGCTCCGTCGACCCCGCCTACCTGCGCCGCCAGGTCGAGCGGATCAACACCGTGCGCACGCTCGCCGGCCTCGGCGGCGTGGCCCTCGACGCGTCGCCGGACGCGATCGAGCGCCAGCAGGCCGCCGCCCTGATCGTCGCCGCCAATCCCGGCGAGCCGTCCCACACGCCCGCCGCCGACGCCGCCTGTGTCTCGACACTCGGGCGAGCGGCGTCGCAGACGTCGAATCTGTTCCAGGTGCGCGGCGTCGAGGCCATCGACGGCTACCTGGTCGATGCCGGCAACCCCGCC